>DCMX01000196.1:10620-14870 GCA_002321855.1 Fidelibacterota bacterium UBA1611
GGAATGGGTGGAATGGGTGGAATGATGTAACCTGTTCTTATACCCATTATTTTTATCAAAAAGCCTCGTTATCGGGGCTTTTTTTTTATTAAAATAATAGTGGTGGTAGAAGGGACCTTCCGTAATTTTTTAGCTAATGGATTCAGGAAAATCTGGCAGAAAAAACCTGTTTATCATCGATGGACATGCATCTTTATATCGGTCTCATTTCGCCCTGATTCGTAATCCACTTATCACCACTTATGGTTTACATACCAGTGCCATATTCGGATTCTTAAAACAGATCATGAAAATTCTGCAGGAAGAAGACCCCGATTATTTTGCCTGTGCATTTGATTCAAAGGAAAAAACGTTCCGACATAAAATATTCCCAGATTATAAAGCTACACGAAAACCAATGCCTGAAGAGATGCAAGAACAGTTACCCCATTTGTGGGAACTGCTTGAAGCTATGAATATTCCTATCTTGAAAAAGCCAGGTGTAGAAGCAGATGATATTATTGGTACATTGGCTATTGCAGCGGAAAAGGATGGGATAGACACTTATATCGTTAGTGGGGATAAGGATTTTATGCAACTGATAAATGAGCATATCCGTTTATACTCTCCGGGTACCCGTAAATCTCCAGGACCCATACTGTACTCTCCAGAAAAAGTGTATGAAAAATGGGGTGTATACCCGGAAAAAATAGTTGATTTACTTGGATTAATGGGTGACAGCTCTGATAATGTTCCAGGTGTGGCTGGAGTTGGCGAAAAAACAGCAGTGAAATTGATCCGAGAATATGGTTCCCTAGAAGGTGCATTGGAAAATGCTCATCAGGTTTCAAATAAACGAGTACAAAAAGGGTTGAAGGAAGGTTCAGAAAATGCACTGATGAGTAAAGAATTAGTTACGATCCTAACCAATGTGGAACTGGATCACAGTATGGATGATTTTGTCAGAACTGATATTGATCTAAAGAAAACCAGACAGAAATTCACGGACTTAGAATTTCATGCCTTGATCAAGAATTTAGATGATGACCCAAAAGAACGAGCCATCAGTGACCAAGAAATGAGGGAGAATAAGAATTATAATACTTTAATAGCAAAAAAAGATCTGGATCAGTTAATTGAGACTCTCTTGCAAGCTGAACTCATTTCTTTTGACCTTGAAACCACATCAGTGGTTCCGATGGAAGCGGAGATTGTTGGATTCAGTTTTTCGACCGAGAAAAATTCTGGTTGGTATATACCTATAAAATATTTTAAAAAAGAAAAAGAAAACTTTGGTGATGATGATCTGACAATTGTACTTGATGCTCTGCGACCAGTGCTTGAGAACGATGGTGTAAAGAAAACAGGGCAGAATATAAAGTTTGACGCATTAGTTATGAGACACCATGACATCATTTTGGGTGGGATCAGCTTTGACACAATGATCGCAGCGCATTTATTAAATCCTTCTGCAAGGTCCTATAAGTTGGATACTCTGAGTCTGGAATATCTGAATTATGATATGGTGCCGATCGAAGATCTAATAGGAAAAGGTCGTGAACAAATTACTATGGCAGATGTTCCGCTGGAGCAGGCTTCTTTTTATGCTGTAGAAGATGCAGATATCACATTACAGTTAACACAAATATTCAAAACAAAATTAAAAGAAGAGCAGCTCTATTCTTTTTTTAATTTGATAGAAACACCTATGATTCCAGTGCTCACAGCAATGGAACACACAGGTGTTTTCGTAGATAATGAATTTCTATCTGCGATGTCATTGGAGATCGGAAAAAAAATTGATAGCCTGATAATCAGGATTCATCAATTATCTGGGACTGAGTTCAATATCAATTCTACCAAGCAATTGGCCACGATTTTATTTGATGTGTTGGGGCTTACTGAGATAAAAAAAAGGAGTACGGCTGAGAACGTATTAAAACAATTAGAGAAAGACAATGAATTGCCGGGGTTGATTCTAGAATACCGTAAATATAATAAATTACGTAACACCTATGTGGATGCGTTGCCAGACCTGATCCTTAAAGAAACCCAAAGAATACATTCCACATTTCATCAAACAATTGCAGCTACGGGTCGCTTATCCAGTACAAATCCGAATTTTCAAAATATTCCAATTCGTACAGAAGAGGGCCGTGAAATACGAAAAGCATTCCGATCACACCGAAAAGGTTGGAAAATATTCTCTGCGGATTATTCACAGATTGAACTGCGTATAATGGCTCATTTGAGTCAGGACGAGGCATTGTGTGACGCATTTGAAAAGGGACATGACGTCCACAATCGAACAGCCAGTAATGTGTTTGGTGTATCCGTAGATGATGTACTACCAGAAATGAGACGAATTGCAAAGGTTGTGAATTTTGGTATCATGTATGGAGCGGGTCCTTTTCGAATGAGTCAAGAACTGGATATTACTCGTTCAGATGCAGGGAAAATAATAGAATCCTATTTTGAACAGTTTAGCGGCATTCGACGATATATAGATTCAATTCTGGAAAAAGCCAGGAAAGATAGATTTGTGGAAACCATTTTGGGTCGTCGTAGACCTGTGTGGGATTTGGACAGTGAGAATGGGCTACGCCGCAAGGCTGCCGAGAGAATGACGATCAATATGCCAATTCAAGGTTCTGCTGCAGAGATGATCAAGCTTGCAATGATAACAATTCAAGAAAGACTAAGATTAAATAAAATGAGATCAAAGATGATCTTACAGATACATGATGAGTTATTATTTGAGTTTCATGCTGAAGAAGAAAAAGAACTGATTCCAATGGTTATCGATTCTATGGAAAAGGCCATGCCGTTGTCAGTACCAGTTATTGTTGATTATGGAATAGGTGATAACTGGTACGAAGCGCATTAATTTTAAGGTAGGATGGAAGCAAGTATAACATTAAAAAAGGTTGGAAAACTAATAGGTGATAAAACTATTGTTGCTGGTCTCTCATTTGGTATAGAACGAGGAACACTTGTCGCTATAGTAGGAGCCAATGATACAGGTAAGTCTACCTTGCTCCATCTATTATCCGGTTTTGAGAATCCAGATTATGGGCGGGTATATCTCCATGGTTTAGATATGGAAAAGAGAAGACAAAAAACTCGTGGATTGATTGGCTATGTGCCACATGAGAATGACCTTGATCCTTGGTTGACCCTTGAACAGAATATTCGCTTTTCCGCTTATTTATATGGTGTATCAGAAAAGGATATGAGTGAACGTCTTAAACAATTTTCAGATTTTTTGAAAATTGTTCCATTCTTAGATGAATTAGCTTCTCAGGTCTCTCATGGCATCCAAAAGAAAGCGATGATAGTGCGTTCGCTGATACATGATCCAAAAGTATTAATATTGGATGAACCAACTGGGTTCATGGATGCCGAATCTATTCGATTGACCTGGGAATTATTGAAAAATTTGAAGGGTGAAAAATCAATTATTTATGTAAGTAATTCGCTTACCGAGGTCGAACAGGCTCACGATCGGATTTTGGTTTTTCAAGATGGTCGTATCATCATGGATGGTAACCTTGATAAACTACTTGAGAGCACACTGGATTATCATCAATTCCAGATAGAATTTGATGATTTGACAGATGAATTATATAATAGTATGTGCAAGGTATCTACGGTTGTGTCACCAAATAGGATTGATAATATCTTTCATTTTTATGGTCGCAGTCGAAGTGTATTCTTCGACATTTTTCGGGAGGCAGCAGATACAATGATGATAGACCTGAATGTGAAAAAATTAGGTCTCAGGGACCTTATGGATTCCGAATTTGCTGGTGGAGGTCTGGATTGATTAGGGCTCTATTAATAAGAAGAATATGGCTCTGGAAAAATAGGATGTTATCTGGTTTGATTCTGCTTTTTTCATTTCCACTTTTTATATTTGTCATGATTAATCTTTCATTTCGAAAAATTTTAATTCGTAGTATTTCGGATATACCCTTTGATGAATGGGTATACCCTGGAATGGTGTTTTTTGTTGCAGCATTTTCCGTTTTCCCAATTATCTACAGGGATTTTTTTGATCTTAGAATTCACAGAAAAGTCTTAGTAAATATTGCTCTATCCCCCTACTCCAAACTGACGATGATATCCAGCTATCTATGTGTGTCCACCTTAGAAGCATTGGTACAGGGCATTACAGCAATGGCTGTCTATGCATTTATTATTCCTTTTCCATTTACAATGATTCAATTGATAAGTATGGTCTTTTATTTGATACTATTCACTGTTATCCT
>DCMX01000196.1:15262-30703 GCA_002321855.1 Fidelibacterota bacterium UBA1611
CGTTCATCATATTTTTCTTGGTGATATTCGGAAGTGGTTTGATCATTGAATTCGGATTTTTTCCCATGACATTTGAGAAGGTATTGATTTGGTTGCCTTTATCTATTCCTGTTCGGGCATTGCGTTTCATTCTAGTAACTGGAATGATCGAATGGACATTAACCATCTCTTCCATCGCATTTTGTACTCTTTGGTCTCTATGTAATGGAATGTTACTACGGGAGAAACTTCGTCAATGATAGCTTATCTGTCTGGTGGAATGGAAAATGCGGATAATGAGGGTACAAATTGGCGCGCCGAAATAACAACATGGTTGAAAGAATCACTTGATCACGATGTGATAGACCCAGTGATTGAATCAAGGAATTTGGTTAAAATACACCAGGCTGAGAATTATCGTGATTGGAAAAAATCAGATCCAAACCGTTATAAATCATTTATACGATTAGCAATAGATCAGGACCTACGTGCAGTTATAAGTGGGACCAATTATCTGATATGCCTTTGGGATTCAAGCGTTCTTATGGGTGGGGGTACTCATGGAGAGGTCACAATGGCTTATTTTATTGGAAAACCTGTTTACCTGATAAACAAACTTTCTCAAAAAGACCTCAGTGGCTGGATCATGGCCTGTGCCACAGAATCCGTATCAGATTTCGATGATCTGAAAAATATTTTGAAACAAAAGTATGGTCATGGCGGCCATCGGACCTAAGGCATTCATTCATTTAGACCGATTACGTTCCAATCTTTGGAACATTAGGCGCCATATAGGAGAGCGTCCACTCTTGTGCGTTGTCAAGGCCAATGGCTATGGTCACGGAGCGATTCCAATAGCAAAAGCCATTTCCCGTGAACCAGGGGTTCATTTTGCAGTTTTTTCATTGGATGAAGCGCTAGAATTAAGGAAAAACTCCATTAATAATAACATTTTGGTTTTTTCCCGGATGCAGCCAGAATATATTGAATTGGCCATTATAAATAATCTCATACTTAACTTGAGTTCCTTGGATGATATGGTGTATTTGAAAAGCCATTTTTCAAGATACGGTAAGTGTCCTCGTTTTCATATCAAATTTGACACTGGTATGACTCGGCTTGGGGTGAACATTTCTGACGCAGAACCTTTATTAGACAAGATTGCTTCATCCGAAGGCATTTATCCAGAAGGGATTTATTCCCATTTTGCAACGGCGGATGAAGGGGGTATTTCTTATGCCGAGTACCAATTATCCCAGTTCAATAGCGTGCTTGAAATGGCTAAAAAATATAATATTCATTTTAAATACGTTCACTGCTCCAATAGTGGTTCAATCTTGAATTTACCCCAATCCTATTTCAATATGGTCAGAGTTGGAATGTTGATTTATGGTGTTGCGCCATCTAAGGATGTGTCCATGGATATTGTGGTCGAACCAGTTATGAGTTTTTGTGGTTCCATCGTAGAGCTACGCCGTGTTCCAAGGGGTACGCAGGTTAGTTATGGAGGTATTTATTCTACGAAAAAAGAAACAACGATTGGTGTGGTTCAAACTGGATTTGCTGATGGATTTCCCCGACCATGGTTTCAAAATGGCTTTGTAAGTTATAATGGTCAGGATTATAAAATTGCGGGAAGAGTCTGCATGGATCAACTTATGGTGGATTTTGGTGATGAGACCCCAAATATTGGGGATGATGTATTATTTTTTGGGAAAAAAGACCTGGATCATTTGCCAGTTGAGAGTATCGCTGAATCGATTGGTTCAACTACGTATGTACTGCTTACAGCTATTAAAGGCCGGACAAAATATATACTGTTAAAAGATTAGTTAAACTATTTTATCTGGTACTTTCAGATAAAAAATAATTTTTCTAGTTCAACTCTATAAACTAAAGCCGGGTATCGATAAACTTATCAGGCTTCAGGTTCATCGGGGTTTCGAACCCACGATCTGCGGTTTTGAAATGATTGGATTTTCATATCTGCCCAGTCATTTATAATTGACTTGATCTGTGCGAGATGGTCAGGCTGGTCTGCAAGGGCAGATTCTACTGTGCTGATAAGAGTATCGCGTTCTTCACTAACTTCAGATGCTGTCCTATTATCATGTTTTGATAAGAAATCTCTTTCTTTTTCAGAGTCACTGCGTTGCGATTCAACTTCTTTCACTTGACCTTGGTTACTCCATGTGATAGCAAATCCAATAATGATCAAAACGATAATTAAAATTATACCACTATCCATAATATTTTAGCCCCCGATCATAATCGGTTGTATCCCTAATCCGACCCAGTAGAATATGATCATTACAATGATTATCACCATTGCTGCCGGCCATGCAAAAGTGGCCATACGAATAAAATCCTTTGCATCTAAAAGGCCAGCCGAGTATACCACAGCGCTTGCAGGAGTACCTATTACTAACCAGAATGCCATAGATGTAGCTATTGCCAGTGCTACACCAATGATTATAGGATTTGTTCCTGAACTAACTGCCATTTCTAGAACAACCGGCCCGATCACAGCAACGGTCGCACCAGCGCTCATCAGATTGGTCATTAATGCTCCAATAATTGCAACTAGTATCGCCAGGGGTAGACCAGATTCAATATTGAATGTAGTTAATATACTGATCAAACTGTCCGCAAGCCATTTGGCTGCGCCACTTGATTTAAAGACCGCACCAAGACTAATTGCACCTGCATAAAGAACAATAACACCCCAGCTAATATTCTTTTCATAATCCGCCCAAGATGTTAAACCAAGCAGCATAAATAGTACTGTGCCAGTCATTGCAACACCTCCTAGCCCGAGTGGAAACCCCAGAATGGGTTCTATCAGGTCTTTATCAGTTATCCATGCTATGATCATCAGCAGGGCGATGCCTGCGACCAACCACTGTTTTTGTGTCATTTTGCCATGTTTTTTCAAGTCTTTGCGCAGAGTCGATACAGCATCAGAAAGATCATCTACTTCTGGTTTATACAGCATAGGAAGAAGGAATGCAAAAAATAGTCCAAGGAAGACCGTGTAGAAACAGCCCAGTACCATCCATTGGATAAAACTGATCTCATACTCTGGCCCAAGGTTAGAAAGGAAGCCGATCATTATCGCATTTCTGGCACCGCCTGTTGGACTCATTGGTGCGCCAACCATACACCCGATGGCAATGGACATCATTAATAGTTTCCCAAGTTGAGGTGCAGACCCGATCTTTTTACATGTTAGTGTATAGAGAGCCATAGCGATAGGAACAAACATTGGAGCGATCGATGCTTCGCTGATAAACGCAGATGGGATCGCTGTTCCAACAAGAATACCTAAAACGACATTTCGAACTTTAGTTCCGGACAATTGCATTACCACCATTCCAATTCTTTTATCCAAACCATATTTTACCATGGTTGCTCCCATGGCCAGTGAACCAGCAATGAACCAAACAGCGTCATGCGCATAGGTAGCAACGATCTTTGATGGGTGGGTGATTCCAAAGAACAGTTGAACTAATCCAATGAAAAGGGCGACTGCTGGCATTGGGAGTGCTTCAGTAGCAAAGAATACTGTACAGCAGCCAAGTAGAGCAATTATGATCTTCATATTGAATGCCTTACCGGCAATCTCATCCTGACTCAGGTCCCCGAATATCTCCTGTGCTTTTATCAGCATGGATTCGGGAGTGGGCATTATTGCTACTAAAACGAAAACTAGGAGACCGATCCCGAACCACTTATAATCCGTGGTCTTATCGAATCCACCTCCACCGGAATTTTCTTTTTCTGCCATAATAGCTAATAAAATGTCGGATATTTTCTCACACTATGCAAGAGGAAAGTGAATCATAAACTTGTTCAAAGAAGTTAATTTATAAGCCTATGTCTTCCATTGATTTAATAATCATTATCGTATTCCTGACCTTTTCCGCTGGAATAGGTATTTGGCTTGGAAGGACCAATAGAACCATGTCTGATTATTTTCTGGGTGGTCGAGATCTATCCTGGCCTATGGTAATGTTATCAATAGTTGCAACAGAAACATCTGTTCTGACCTTTGTGAGCATACCTGGATTGGCATATCGGGAAGATTGGCGTTTTCTAAGCCTTGCCCTTGGATTTATCATTGGTCGTGTTATTGTCAGCTTTTTGCTGTTAGGTGATTACATGCAGACCGGTGTTATTTCGATCTATGAATTTTTAGGGAAGACCTTTGGAAAGATTGTGCAGCGAACAGCATCCGGGATATTCCTAATTACAAGAGTGTTGGCAGATGGTGTGCGGTTTCTGGCAACAGCAGTAATTATTCAAGTTGTGACGGGCTGGTCATTGCCAATGTCCCTTATCATCATTGGTTCCACTACCGCCATTTACACCATATTCGGAGGTTTGCGCTCTATCGTCTGGGTAGATAGTTTTCAGTTCGGACTCTATCTATTTAGTGGTGTAATAGTGGTAGGAACATGTTTATCACATATTGATGGCCAATATTTCATGATCTTCAGTTCACTTATCAAAGAAGGAAAGACACAAATTTTCCATTTTACTCAAATAACAGATCCGTGGATGGTTGGGAATGCTGTTTTTGGTGGTATGTTTTTATCTGCAGCTTCACATGGAACGGATCATATGATGGTCCAGCGGGTCTTGAGTACAGGCAATCTGAGAGCGGCCCGAAAAGCATTAATAGGTAGTGGTTTCCTGGTCTTTTTTCAATTCCTGTTTTTCTTGCTGGCCGGGTCACTGATGTATTTGTATATGGATGGAATTAACATTCAAAAGGATCGTGAGTTCGCTTTTTTTATTACTCACCATCTTCCGATCGGTGTTCGGGGTGTAATTATTGCGGGTGTCCTAGCGGCGGCAATGTCTACACTTAGCTCATCCATCAATGCATTGTCTTCTTCTACCATTATGGATTGGATGCAAGGAACAGACAGTTTAAAGTTGGCCCGGATTATCAGTGGATTTTGGGCCATCATTCTTATTACCGTCGCCATGATAATTGATGAGAGTGATGAAGCTATTGTGATGGTTGGTTTGCAGATCGCGTCAGTCACATATGGGGGATTATTGGGGTTATTTATTTTGGCCAAATTAAAAGAGAGGCTCTATCATGTTAGTGTTATTATTGGTTTGATCGCAGGAATGGGAACAGCTATTTTGATTAAATTTAACGATCTTCCATGGGTATGGATGATCCCTGTTTCATCAGCAATGGTGGTTGGCGTAACTATTATAACTGATCTATTCATCGATCGTGAAAAAATTTAAAGCACTGCTACCTATTTTTATTTTCTGGGCCAGCATCTTTGCGCAGGATCAGTTTAATAATGAGTTTGATTATTCACAGATTATTAAGGTTCCTGACCTCTCCTTTGTTAATCAAGTATACACAGGATTAGATATTTTGGAGCAGATGGATTTTCGTATTTTGGAGAATAAGACCATTGGGGTATTGTGTAATCAGACAGCGGTGAATAGGAATGGAAGGCATTTGTTAGAGCTCATAGGAACCCATAGTAATATAGAAGTAGCAGCAATTTTTGAACCTGAGTTTGGTCTTTGGGGTATTGATGACAAACGTACGAAACTCATTGGAAATGATCGGATCGATCCAGTGACCGGTGCCAAGATCTATAGTTTAATTGAAAGATCGGTCTACCCACCAGATTGGATCATGAGTGAGCTGGATATTGTTCTGATAGATATACAGGACACTGGAGTTCGTTATTCCACTTATATTCCATCCATTACAAAATTCCTCGAGTCTGCTAGTGACCATGAAGTTTCTGTGATATTATTAGACCGGCCTAATCCCCTTGGTGGTCTTAAGATCGAAGGCCCGCTTCCTAGAACCGAATATCAATCGTATGAAGCCTATCATCTACTACCAATTCGTCATGGACTGACCATTGCTGAGATTATTATAATGGTCAATGAGATGGGTTGGGTAAAGGACCTGAAAAGGGCAAACTTAATGATCGTTCCTATGGCTAATTGGACCCGTGATCAATACTTTGATGATACAAAATTGCCTTGGAAGAAACCTGCACCTTATATAAATGATCTTCATACGCTTCTGATGTTTTCCGGTCTAGACCTATTCAGAGGTACGAACATCAATGTTGGTTTTGGCACAGATCACCCATATCTCTGGTTTGGGTCACCATGGTTGGCTGCCGGTTATTTTTCAGAAAAACTCGATCGATTAAAACTTCCTGGAGTTGAGTTCAAGGAAGTGACCTATAGACCAGTGGGATCACCATATTATAATCGTGTCCCGCAGTATGATGGTCGATCCTGCAGTGGTCTGGAGATTATTATCACGGATCAAGACCTGGTCAAACCCGTTGAAACAGCGACAACCATAATTACTTTAATGAATCAGCTCCATCCTAGAGAGTTCCAGTGGAGAGGTCATGATTACATCGATAAATTATTTGGGTCTGATATGTTGCGAGTTTTTGTGGCACAGAAAAAACCACCTTCGTATCTGTCACCACAATGGATGCATGATGAAATGAAGTTCAGTGAGTTTCGAAAGAGTTTTTTATTGTATAATTAATGGGGAATTTTTTTTTACTTCTAATTATTTTATCTCCTTCCATTGGGCAGATCCTACCAACAGTACCGCGAAATGTGTTCAGGCTCACCTTAGAAGATTACTCAGCTGATTCTGAATGGGATCTGAAAGATCAAGAGTTCGATCTGCGTGGTATAGGCAAAGCCTATTACGACCATACCACAAAAAATGATACAGGATATTTTTCTGCTTCACATGACCTATATCATATGGGCGATCATTCCATCGACAGTGTCCATACTGTTGAATCTTACTTAAATGAGTTTAATGAAGCATATGGGACAGATCTTCCAGTGTTTGGTATAAATGGATATGGTGACTTCGATACCACAAAACAGATCATGGTATCAGGAATATTCTCAGAGTCAAGAAGACGGAAGGAATCAGGTCGACGATATAGAATAGATTACGGAATGTCCGACCAGGTCACACTGACCCTCAAGGTACCCATAGTTAATTCATTAAAAGAAAAATATAATGTAAGTGCTACTGCGGATCCTATAGATGGGATCAATGACCTGATCATTTACCATGAAACATCCAAGGCGCACATAGACTCATTTTTTCAGACAAGTACTTATACTGGTCTATCGTCAGGCCGACGAGACACGCTTCAATCGATATATGATGATTATTATAGTGCTGATGGGGATCATTCTATTCTATGGGCTCTCTATTCCCAGAATGATCCATTGGGCAATGGATTTATCGATCCGCGATTTTTTTCTCAAGAGATCGGTAAGGATACAGTTGGCCTTTCAGATCTTAAGAATTATTATTTTCCATTGGAGAGAAATGGATCTGGGGTCAATGATATCTCGATCGGTGTAACTATGCTTTTGAGGGGTTCACCAGTTTGGTCACAGATGCACAAAGGGGCACTTTACGGAAAACTATTCGTATCCATTCCCTTTGGCTATACGATCCAGTCTTTTTCTGATGTAGGTTCAAAGCAATTCAAACAACTGAACGTTGGTGCTGGCGTGACCCGATGGACCCTTGGGCTGTTTGGGGGTTATACTCAAGTTAAAAAATTTCGTACAAGATTATACGCATCTCTTGATATAGAAGGCAGTGCATCAGAATTATTAAATACGCCGATCAGTATTTTTTCAGGAGTACATACGAACCCTGATTCAATAGTCAATAGAGTAGGTAATAATTATAAGTTCAAGGAAGGAAAATGGTTGAAAAGTTTAGCTGGCTTTGAGATTCAACCAAGATCAGGAAGAACACTTTTTAAAATAGAATTTCAAAATATATCGAAAGGTCAAGATATATTCACAAGTAAAGATCAATATTGGGATTCATGGATGAAAAGTCACAAAGGGTTTGATTCTGCTTGGAATCGATGGGATATTCGAACTGAAATCTGGTTTTTGAATTCTAATTCGATAAAACGTATTGGGCCATTTTCATTTGATATAGTCTTTGGAGCTCAATTTACTATTAATTCAAAATATACCTATGATGGGAACCAATTGTTTGCTGGCCTGACAACATATTGGCAAGGGTGGTAGCGTAATGGATAGAAAGAGAGTAATTAGCTGGGCACTATACGACTGGGCCAATTCAGCTTTTGCAACCACTGTTATGGCAGGGTTTTTCCCTATATTTTTTGAAAAATATTGGTCCAACCCAAATAATATCAATGATAGCACATTTTATCTTGGGTTGAGTAATTCTGCGGGATCCTTGATAGTAGCAGCGCTTGCTCCTTTCTTGGGTGCGATCGCAGACCGTGGATCAGCAAAGAAAAAATTCCTTTTTATGTTCGCATTTCTGGGCATCCTAATGACCGGTGGTTTATGGATGGTTGGACAGGGACAGTGGCAACTGGCTGCTCTATTATATATGGTTGGTTCTATTGGTTTTGCCGGTGGCAATGTATTTTACGATTCCCTATTACCATCGGTTTCTGAGAAAAAGAAAGTAGATTTTGTTTCATCTCTGGGTTTTTCCTTAGGCTATATTGGAGGAGGAATATTGTTCCTGGTGAATGTGTTAATGTATCAGTACCCCCAATGGTTTGGTATTCCGGATGGTACAGTAGCTGTAAAATTATCCTTTTTGTCAGTTGCGGTCTGGTGGGCAATATTCTCGATCCCTATTTTCATATTCGTTCCTGAGCCAAGTAGCGAACCGACCATAAAATTTAGAGAGGCCATTACCCAAGGATGGCTCCAGTTAAAAGTAACTTTCAAAGAGATCAAACAGATGAAGATCATTGGAACATTCCTTTTGTCATACTGGTTCTATATGGATGGTGTCGATACTATAATTCGTATGGCTGTAAAAGTGGGTTCTTCTATGGGTTTTGAAGCTGGTGACATGATGACAGCACTCTTGATGGTGCAATTCATTGGTTTTCCGGCAGCCTTGGTCTTTAACTGGTTTGCTTCCAAGATCGGTCCGAAGAATGCTGTATTGATTGCAATTATATTCTACACGGTTGGAACATGTTTCGCGTATTTCATGACCACCAGACTACATTTTTTCTTGTTAGCTGGAATGATCGGTCTTTTTCAAGGTGGGATCCAGGCCTTAAGTCGCAGTCTATTTTCCAGGTTAGTACCTGAAGGAAAGGAAGGAGAATTTTTTGGGTTCTATAATATGTTGGGAAAATTTTCTGCAGTGATCGGTCCCATCCTGCTTGGCACAGTATCCCTTGTAACTGGCGATGTTCGCATAGGCCTTTTATCGATCGTGGTACTGTTTATCGCTGGAGGATTGATCCTATCAAGGGTTGATTTTGATGAAGGAGAACGTCTTGCAAGCGAGTATTATAGTTAAAATATTAAAAAAATTTCAAAAGATCTTAAAATATATTGCCGAAGGATTTATTTGGGTTTTAATTTCAAGTACAACTTGCCCCGTCGGTGTGGCGTGCTCTTCAGGGAAAAATGTTTTTCTCGAGGGTTAACTGACGGGGCTCTCTCTTTTTACTCTGCGATAGGAAACTCATGAATGAAAAGAACTTGATAGTGACCTATTCACAGCTGGTTATGCCCCAGGATGCCAATGTGATCGGAACATTATTTGGCGGACAGATGATCTCCTGGATGGATATTGCTGCCTCCAAAGCGGCACATCGTTTGTTAAAAGGAACAGTGGCAGATGCGGCCGTTACCCGGGCCATTGATGCTACTGAGTTCAAGGCTCCTGTGCATGTGGGGGAGTGGGTGAACTTTGAATCGACCTTCGTTTCGCTGGGCATATCTTCAATGGTCATACTGGTAAAGGCCTATGCTGAGGGCCGGCACGATGAACGGAGACTGGCCTGTATTTCCGAGTTTACCATGGTGGCTATTCGTAGAAAGAAAGATGGTACCTATGAAAAGGTATCCCATGGCAAGCAGATAGTGTAATAAATAAAAAATCCAGTCATTGATTATATATGGGACCAGTTTTGAATATGGACTGGTCATCAACTTTCCATTAAATTATATGACCACATATCGTTCTCTTAGCCGAAAGACCTTCCTTCCGCAAGTTCGGAAAATGGATTGAGGCCGGTACGGTGCTGCTTGAAACAACAGTATCAGCTCCCGATTCTTGGTTGTTGACCAGGATGAATTGGAATGAGAATGAAGTTAAATAAGAACGAACATCAAAATGATTCTGGTGTGCAGAAATATGCTGTGCCACCCCTCCTAAAGGACCAGTTCGGTCGGACATTCAACTATCTGCGCATTGCCGTTAATGAGATCTGTAATCTTAGATGCATCTATTGTATGCCCGAAGAAGGAGTACCATTTAAACCTTCTAAAGAGTTATTAACCAGCGATGAGATCATTCGTTTCATAAAAGTTGCTGCTGGATTAGGTGTGATTAAGATTCGCTTTACAGGAGGCGAACCATTACTTCGAAAAGGTCTGGTCCAATTGATATCTGATGTCTCAAATATTCCAAATATCCAATCTGTTCATTTGACAACAAATGGTGTTTTACTTGAGGGGATGGCGGTAGAGTTAAAAGGTGCTGGTCTTCACGGGATAAACATAAGCATTGATACCTTAGACCCTGACAAATATAAAATGATAACACGGCGGGATGAAGTTGAGAAAGCACTAAAAGGCCTTAAAGCGGCCAAAGAAGTAAAGATACCCTCTATCAAGGTGAATGTTGTCGCTTTACGAGGCTTTAACGATTCTGAAATATCAGATTTTGTTAATTTGACAAAACATTACCCGTTGACGGTCCGATTTATAGAGCTCATGCCTTTTGATGCACATCAGATATGGAAAACAGGAAAATTTTTCAGTGCAAAACAAATAATTAATGATCTGAAACAACTCTTTCCCAATATTAAGACCAGTATCGGTACCGCCACTGAACACTCCATATTTTCTGTTCCTGGTTTCAAGGGAAAGGTGGCTGTTATTCCATCCTACTCCAGAGACCTTTGTTCTGCATGTAACAGGGTTCGATTGACCGCAGATGGACAGATCCGTAATTGCCTTTACGCTAAGAATGAGTATAATGTCAAAGAACTTTTGATGAATGGATCGACCGATAATGATATTGCTGATCTTTTATTGAAAGCAATGTGGAAAAAACCGATCGATGGTTGGAAAGCACAGAGATCAGGTAAAGAACACCGTGAAAGCATGACCCAGATCGGGGGATAGGATGGACGATCTAACTCATCTGAATGCCCAAGGAGACATCCGAATGGTGGACGTGACCGATAAACAAGCGACCCTTCGCGTGGCCAGCGCTGAAGGAAAGATCTTCCTTCAACATAGAACGCTTAAAAAAATAAAAAATGACGCTCTACCCAAAGGGAATGTATTCACCACTGCTAAGATCGCAGGTATACTTGCGGCCAAGAAGACTTCGGAACTGGTTCCTCTTTGTCACCAGCTTAACCTGTCCCATGTGGACCTGGAGTTTGAAATATCAAATAACCATGTCAGGGTCATCTCAATGGTCAAGACAAAGGAAGCCACTGGTGTAGAGATGGAAGCACTTACCGCTGTTTCGGTTGCAGCATTAACAATTTATGATATGTGTAAGTCTGTGGATAAGACAATGACCATAGGGGATATCATTTTAAAGGATAAAAAAGGTGGCAAGACAGATCATGCAGTACAATATAGACCATCGGTCGGTATCATTACCATGAGCGATGGTGTTGCCTCAGGCAAGCGTAAAGATACATCAGGTGCAATACTGAAAGATGGATTTGAGAAAGCAGAGTGTACCATCGCACAACAGCTGGTGCTTCCCGATGGTTCGGAAAAGTTAGAACCAACCATCCGGTCCTGGATCGATTCTGGGGTAGAGCTTATAATAACAACAGGAGGGACCGGATTGGGGCCAAGGGACCTGACCATTCCTGTTATAGAAAAATTGTTTGATTCCCGGCTACGTGGGATCGAACAAGCGCTCCATGCCTTTGGCAGGTTGAAAATTGCCACGGCCACTCTTTCAAGATTGGTCGCCGGTTCTATCGGTAATAGTATTATTATTTGTTTACCAGGAAGTCCTGGAGCAGCGAAGGACGGGCTTAAGGTCCTGATCCCAACCATTTTTCATGCTTTTCACATGATTAAGGGAGAGGGTCATTGATGAATTCTTTTCACTTCATTTTATAATATGGTCACAGTAGAAGCCGCGAAAAAGATCATTGCAAAGCATATTAATCCTCTTGGTAAGGAAACTGTGCCCCTTCAAGAGTGCAGGGGGCGCTTTCTCGCTGAGAATATTCTCGCGTCTTTTCCTATGCCTCGGTTCGATAATTCAGCCATGGATGGTTTCGCGGTTCGAGCTGCAGATACCATTGGCTCAACAAAAGAAGATCCTGTATCTCTCAAACTGATCGGTGGTATTGCTGCGGGCGAACCAGGAGACCTTAGATTGGCTAAGGGGGAGTGTGTGCAGTGTATGACAGGAGCACCTGTCCCCGATGGTGCAGATGCGGTGGTCATGGTAGAGGATAGCAGTGGTTATGATAATGGCGATACAATTAAAATATTCCTTGAAACAAAACCTGGTAGGCACATTCGTTATAAGGGTGAAGAGATCGAGGAAGGAGCAACACTTATCATGCAGAATGAGGTCATCACCCCTGCAGAGCTGGGTACAATGGCCACGTTCGGCTATGGTGAGGCCCAGGTCTATCGTAATCCAAGGATAGCCCTGTTCGCTACTGGGGATGAGCTGGTAGAGCCAGGCCGTCGGCTGGAGCCCGGTGAAATATATAATTCCAATTTATTCGTTCTATCAGACCTGACTACTAAACAGGGTGCGAATATCATGATGCATGAGACCATTGCTGATGATCCCAATGCTTTGAAACTCTTTTTATCCAGGGCGCTGAAAGAGTGCGATGTCATTATTTCTTCTGGCGGTGTATCAATGGGAAAATATGATTATGTGCGCGAAATATTTTCCGAGCTTGGAGTGGAAGAACATTTCTGGAAGGTGTCTCAGAAACCAGGCAAACCGCTTTTCTTTGGAACGAACTCGGATACCTTGATATTTGGATTGCCTGGTAACCCGGTCTCCTGTTTTATAGGTTTTATGGAATGGGTTTGGCCTGTTCTTAACATGATAATGGGAGGAAGGGACCAAGAGTTGATCCCTGCTATCCTAACGACAACCTTTCCCAGAGACAGGTATAAGACCCGTTTTCTTTTTGGGAAGGCTTGGTTTCAGGAAGGACATTTAGTGTGTGCGCCCTCATCAAAGGTTGGTTCTCACATGCTTTCTTCATCCCTGAATGCTAATTGTATTATTCGAACTGACCCTGGTGATAGCCATCTATCTGCTGGACGATCGGTACAATTACGTATTCTCCCTTGGAAACCGATCACATGATCATTACCCCTAAAGAACTGCAGAAATGGATAACGGATGGAAGAACCTTTCAGGTAATAGATATTCGTACGGAAGACCAGCGCGAGGAGTTTCCATTGAGTGTCATAGGATCCATTGTTGGATCGGCAGAGTCCCTACCCTTGGCAAATGGGCATCCTATGGTTTTAGTATGTCAGTTCGGTGTGGTCACAGAAGGTCTCATCCTTGAAAAGGAATTGGATAATGCCTATAGCCTCCTTGGCGGTGCCCTGGCCTGGGAAGCCCTACAAACTGAAAAAGATGATCTCAGTCGCTGGTCGCGCCAGACAGCCCTGCCAGAATTAGGGATCATGGGACAGAAAAAATTGAATAATGCCAGTGTCGCAATTGTGGGTGTTGGAGGTTTAGGCTGCTTCGCGGCCAACATCCTGGCTGCTGCGGGTGTGGGATCACTCTTGCTCGTGGATGGTGACAAGGTTGAGCTTTCCAATCTGCACAGACAGCATCTGTATGGATCGGATGATGTTGGAAGCAAAAAGGTTACTGCAGCAAAAGAGCGTTTATCATCTCAGTACGATCAGGTCATACTGGATACAGTACCAGAAATGCTTGTCAATGATAATGCAAATGAATATTTACACAATGCGGATGTTATCGTTGATGCCACTGACTCGATCCAGACCCGGGTCTTGATCGACCGCACTTCAAAGGAAATGGAGATTCCTATGGTCTATGGTGGCCTATATCGGTTTGAAGGTCAGGTGGCTGTGTTGAATCACCATGGAAGTCCTGGTTATAGGGACCTTTTCCCAGAACTACCTACCAACGGTGATGCCTGCGCAGAGGCCGGTATCTTGGGAATGCTGCCAGGAATTATTGGGAATATCCAAGCCCTGGAGGCTGTCAAGCTGATCACTGGTATCGAGCCTACACTTGCTGGAAGGCTTCTGATCTATGACGGCCTTTCTCATAATACAACTATTGTGGATATCAGCAGAAAAGAATGAAGATCACGGTTAAATGTTTTTCCCAGGTTAGATACGCTCTGGAAAAAGATGAGCTATCTTTGGAACTGGGCCCTGGTAAGACCACGAAGGATGTGGAAGACCTGGTCCGTGAGCATGCAAACAAAAAATTGGATGGGGTCCTTTTTCGTACGGCCGTTAACCGTATATATATAAAGGAACCACGGGAACTTAAGGATGGTGATGAAGTAGCCTTTATTCCACCGGTTCAGGGTGGATAAAATGGTCTTGACCGAGATCATACCAGCTACTATCGTGCCATTCCCATCGGACAATACACGCCGGAAAGAAGGAGCTGAACTGACCTTTAATGGGAGGGTCCGTGGGACAGAGCATGACAAGGAAATACTATTTCTGGATTACGAACACTATGAAGGGATGGCAGAACAGGAATTGCGAACCTTAGCAAATGAAACAGCGGGAAAATTTCCGATCCAGGACCTTTTCTGCAGGCATCGTGTTGGCAGGATCGCTATCGGGGAAACCAGTCTGCATATTGTTATCTGGTCCCGGCACCGTAAGGAAGGTATTGAAGCAATGACCTATTTTATCAGGGAACTCAAAAAAAGGGTTCCCATATGGAAATGGGCCGTTCTGGTCTCGGGTGAGAGGGTCCCTAGTGAATGTGTTCATCAAGATTGAAGGAAAAATTCTAATTTATCTTACCACATGTGTACCAAATCTTCTTGCCAATAAATCATGGTATTGATAGCTTAGGCTGCTCTTTTTCCCGTAGTCACGCCAGGTTCCACATGCCAGCTAATGCGGTAAGAATAACAGGAGTGTTTTTTGGCTCTTCGCCTGGAAAAGGAATATTATATAGACCTGTGTCAAGAAGATGTCTGGTGCGCCATTAATAACCCAGAAATTCTTGCAGAAATACTACCCAACTGTGAATCTTTAGAGCCCATCTCAGACCACCAGTTCACTGCACATATAAATGTAAAAATCGGACCGATTTCCAGCAAATTTCAATCTACTCTGGAAATGTTCGATCTAAAGGAGCCGGATGGGTACAAGTTCCGGCTACAGGGAAATGGTAAAAAGGGTTCC
>DCMX01000188.1:0-2094 GCA_002321855.1 Fidelibacterota bacterium UBA1611
GAATTGATACCATTGGTGAATGAAAAAGACAGAATCGAAATGTTGGACAGAGTGAAGCCCCAATACCTTGTATTGAAACCCAGTTTATTAGGTGGTTTTTCTGAATCAGAAAAATGGATTGAATTGGCACAGGGGCGAAACATTGACTGGTGGGTTACATCAGCATTGGAATCTAATATCGGGTTAAACGCCATTACACAATGGACATCCAAAATGAATCCGAAGGGGTTTCAAGGCTTGGGGACAGGGCGACTTTTTACCAATAATATTCCATCGCCGTTGAAAGTAGAGTTCGGAAAACTCTCTACAGAAAAATTAAATATTTGGAATGATGTAAATCATTTTATCTCTGATTGGTATTCGCCTAATGATAAAATGGTGTTACAAACTTCCGGTTCTACGGGCAAACCCAAATCCATAAAGGTGAAAAAAGAATGGATGAAGAATTCTGCTCAACTCACAGGTAAAACATTTGAATTAATGGAAGGAGATTCTACATTACTCTGTATGTCCGTGAAATACGTGGCAGGGAAAATGACGGTGGTAAGGGCGTTAGAATTAGGGTTGGACTTAAAAGTGGTTGAACCATCTTCCGCGCCACTGAAGGATTTGTGTAGACCTATTGATTTTGCCGCCATGGTACCGCTCCAATTAGAAAACACTTTGAATGATTTGGCTAAAATAAAGAAGCTCATTGTGGGTGGTGGGCAAGTGAACTCAAAGTTGGTAGAAAAACTTCGATCTATTTCAACTCATGTTTATGAAACGTATGGCATGACAGAAACATTAACTCATGTTGCTATAAAACCATTGAATGGTTCAAATAAACAAGATGTGTTTCAGGCTTTGGATGGTATTCAGTTCGAAATAGATGATAGAGATTGTTTGGTCATTCATGCTCCAATGCTCAACCCGAACCCTATTTTGACGAATGACTTGGTTGCACTGATTGATGAAACATCCTTCCACTGGCTGGGCCGATATGATAATGTGATCAATTCAGGCGGGATAAAAATCATTCCCGAAGTGGTGGAAGCAAAATTGTCTTCTATAGTTCCAAATCGACGATTCTTTATTGCAGGTAAATCTGATAAATCATTGGGCGAAAAAGTGGTTTTAGTGGTGGAAGGGAAGAGTATGGATATATCCTGTAAATCTTTGGATAAGTTTGAGCAGCCAAAAGAGATACATTTTATTCCTGAATTTGTAAAGACAAAATCGGGTAAAATCCATCGACAAACCACACTTTCTTTAATATAATTTTATTCTAACTCTTGACACAAATTATAATTTTGTGTAATATACTTACGAGTAACTTACGAGTTATTTAAGAATTAACACAAAGGGTTAAAATGAAAAAGAAAATAAAAAAACAACCATCGATAACAGTTATTCGAGCCATTGCTCGATTGAATAACTATGCCAATCAGAAAACCGCTCAATCTGTTGTTTGGGATGGGAAATCTATCACACACTATTTATCCGTTACCTCGTGATGAAACCATTGTCCCCAAAGCTAAAAAAATTCCTGGAATTTGTTCAGCGATTTACGCTGATCCATGGTCAATCTCCATCTTATGAAGAAATTATGGCCAGTCTGGGATTTGGTTCATTGGGGACAGTGAACTGGTATGTAAAGACCCTGGAAGATGAGGGTCATCTTTCTCGTATAAAAGGTCCCAACGGCAAGCGGGCACTCACCTTGATCCACAAGGAGTACGCCACACCTACAACTACAGCTCGTTTGCCGCTGTTGGGCCTTATTGCTGCAGGTGAGCCTATCGAAGCATTAGAAAACCCCGAAATGGTGGATGTTCCTCCGTCTTTATTGCACCCTGATAATTATGTGCTGCAGGTGATAGGAGACTCCATGATTCAAGAGAATATCCATGATGGGGATTTTATCGTGGCGAAGAAGACGGCAACGGCTTACTCTGGCCAGATTGTGGTTGCACTCATCAATGGTGAAGCTACGTTGAAATGTTATGTGCCTAAATCAAACTGTGTTGAACTTCATCCAAGAAATCCAGATTTTCCGGTTATAAAGGTTAATCCTGAAGATGATTTTCATATTAATGGTGTGCTTCTTTATTC
>DCMX01000188.1:2477-3536 GCA_002321855.1 Fidelibacterota bacterium UBA1611
ATACGTCTTAAGGAATTAGAACTCCAGGCCGAACGGATCATGGATCCGACATTGAAGACACGCCCGGTTGCCATTATTTCCTCGCCCCACCCCAATGGCATAATTGTATCTTTATCTCCAGAAGCGGCAGAAGAAGGACTATTTCATGGTATGAAAGTTTCCGTGGTTCGAAAAATGAGCCATGGTGTCCTACTTTTGCCTTACAATCAATCTCTCTATGCTCGGGTAAATCGTTATGTATACCAATCCGTATCGATGTTTACACCTACTGTGGAACCGGAAGGGTTTAATGGGTTCTATCTGGATATGAATGGCATGCGAGCCATACGAGGCCATGTTCAAAATACAGGACTTTCCATTATTCAGCGGATTCAGGAACAGACTAGTCTTTCCGGGATGGTGGGAATCAGTGTGAATAAACTGGTGAGCCGAATCGTTACATCCGTTATTCCAGATACGATCCATGAAGTTCAAGGCGGGCAAGAAGCCCAATTTTTATCACCGCTGAAACCGCCGGTTCTCCCAACAGTGAAGGAAAAGCCTGTTCATCGTTTACTACGATTCTTATGTGTTGAGCAGGTAAGTCATATCCAATCTATGGCAGATAAGTCAAATGAGTTTAGGACTTTTTTTGGTACGTATGCGGTGCAATTGTCTCGAGAGGCAAAAGGTGAAGATTCATCCATTGTAAGACCATTCCAACTTCGAGATCATATTTTGGAACAGACTGTTTTACCTGAAGATACCAATGATGAAAATATACTCCATGCTGTAGTGAAGGGTTTGGCAGAACAGGTGGCATTCAAACTCCGGAAACGCCGACAGGTGGCAAATAAGGTCAGATTGGAACTCCACTACACCGATGGACACCAACGGGACAGAATGGGCCGAATAATCGGAATTGATGATATATCAGTGATTGCTGTGTGCCGGAAATTGTTTGATAAAGCCAATGAGCGTCGAAACCGTGTTCGGACTATCTTGATAGATGTTAGCGAATTTCGGCCTTATATAGATCAGACGAATCTGTTTATGACAAAAGAGAGCCGGAATATGGCT
>DCMX01000188.1:3871-3998 GCA_002321855.1 Fidelibacterota bacterium UBA1611
GCAGTGGAAAAAGTCCGATTAAAACATGGTGTCCGGAGCCTTCAGACAGCGGATGTGTTTCAGGCATTGGGGAGAGTATGAAATAATGTTCATTCATTTAAACACTCATTCCGTCTATTCGCCCATG
>DCMX01000188.1:4378-4513 GCA_002321855.1 Fidelibacterota bacterium UBA1611
GGTATGGATACATTGGCGCTGACCGATGTGAATGGGATGTGGGGATTCATCCGTTTTGTCCAGCATTGTAAGGATGCTGGAATTCGTCCAATTGCTGGAACCAATTTAATTACAGAAAATGACGATGTGATTCTT
>DCMX01000245.1:0-741 GCA_002321855.1 Fidelibacterota bacterium UBA1611
TAGGGTATAATAGCTTGTTCTATAATACTGCAGGAAGCTCGAACACTGCCTTGGGAAACTCTGCTCTTTACAATAACACCACGGCCAGTTTCAATACGGCCGTTGGTATGGATGCACTTGAAACGAATACGCAGGGCGAGAATAATACTGCATTGGGTTATCAGGCAGGCGCTGTTATTACAACGGGAAGTAACAATGTGATGCTTGGAAATGGAGCTGATCCAAGTGCGAACACAGGATCCAATCAGATCGTGATAGGCTACGGTGCCACGGGCCATGGAGACAATATCGCTGTGGTTGGAAATGGCAGTACCATAGCGATCCATCCTCCTGATGATAATGAAGTGGATCTGGGCAGCAGTAATTATTCATATAAGGATCTGTTTGTAGATGGAACCTCTTACTTGAGTGCTTTGAACATGAGTGTCAACAGTACGATCACGAGCAACACTACTTTTAATGGAACAGCCACGATAATACCTGTTAATACTGGAAATGGACCTATTATAATAACTATTGATAGTGATCAGAAGGTGGCAGGAAGAATACTTATATTCAAACAGATAGCCGGAGCTGGTAAGATCTTGACTATTGCGACAGAGGGTTCGGAACAGATACAAGGTCGATCGGAGGATCTTGCTGATGCTTACCAGATCACGACCTCATACCAAACAGTACACCTTTTTTGTGATGGTTCGAATTGGTATGATATATCAGGATCTTAGTTAAAGACCTAATTTC
>DCMX01000245.1:1127-11056 GCA_002321855.1 Fidelibacterota bacterium UBA1611
ATACTATGATGAAAAATACTTTTATCATGATCCTATCTTTATTCTTAATTAATTGCGGTAAAAAAGAATTACACAATAAGGTTATAGTGCTTGAGACCGAGATCAGTGAATTGAAAAAAGAGAATAGTTTGCTCCTTGGAGAACTAAAAGAAATGGAGACCAGGATGGACAGCGTTGCTAACCTGCCGGCAACTATTTTTTCAAGATCCCATTATTATCTAGAAAAGAAACAATATGAGGAGTGCATCGATCTTCTCATCATACTATCTGAAAAATACCCTGAGTGGGAAAGAACTCGGGTCAATAGAAGATATAATGAAGCAATAACCGCATTAAAGGATCTTAACAAGGAACAGCAACGTTTAGTCGAGCAAGAAGAGAGGCGTAAAAAAAGAAAGGCTCAATTATTAGTTCAATTAAATAATAATATAGATGTCAAATATGATAAACGCAAGCAATCCACCTACTATACAACGGATAGGACCACAATTTGTCAGATCAACCGTACAGTGTCTTTTGGCATCGAGCTTTATATGGTGGTAAAGGATAATGGTCGAAAATATTTCCGATTAAGATCCTCATATATCGAGAAGAGTCATTCTGAATATTATGAGCCTGAATTCATGCTATATGATCGAATAGAACTCTTTGCTGACAATGGGGCAACCATGGTCATTATTGCAGATAGTGAGAATAAAAGATCTGATCAAGACAGTTTTATAAAAAAGGAATTATCTGATATTCTACTGGATACTGACGCTGTTCTGAAATTTCATGATGCGAATAAGGTACGAGTATTCTTTAAGGGGAAATATCTCTATGAATTTGATATGACATACGATCAGCTCCATGCGTTCAAAGAGATCATTGCGAAGTATGATTATATATAGTTTTAGAAAATTATTTCAGTGTAATGATATTTTCTGGTAGGTTGTTCAAGGTCACGCTATTTCTAGAACTATTATCAGGTACTATGTCAAAACATATTTGACCCAATGAAAAATTTATTTATCATATTTTTTATATTTAACGTTATCAGTCTTAATGCTGAAGTGAAGAGTGACATAATAGGGGAAAAGGCTCCAGCCATTTCTCTTTTACGAATGGATAACAATAAATTCTTTAAGTCCGAGATATTACTGGGAAAGAAGCATATTGTATTATGTTTCTTTGCTACATGGTCCGTTGCATGTGCTCTCGAGATCCCCAAGCTGCAGGAGATAGAGGCTGGCATTAACAATGAAGACATCAGCTTTTTCCTTGTTAATGTAAGAGAGACCATTAACACGGTCTCCCCATTTGTTCATGATAAGATCTATACATTTCCAGTGCTCATGGATAGGCATGGCTTGATACTCAAAAAGTTCTATGGAACAGAATTACCCTTGATAATTGTGATAAACAGAGATGGTATCGTTACCTATCAACAAATCGGATATAAGGATAATGATGAACTTCAGCTCATTGCGCACTTGAAAATATTGTAAAAGATTATAAAGTGTAGTTCTTAATAGATTTTTTCAGAATGTTATTATTTAAAGAGGGCTCACTTATATTGTATAAATTATTATTAGGTTTAATTATTTAATGTTTGATGGGTCTAATATTTAAATCATAAGAATAATTATCAGATTCCAGAAATCCTTAATCCTAAAAAAAGTGATACACATTAATTGAGAAATTTCTATTTTTTAACCTGATGTATAGTATAAAGGAGATTCAAATGAAGAAAGTATTGATTCCGATCATAGGTTTTGTGATGATGGTAGGATGTTCTTCCACCAGGTCACATTCAAAGAGCGATGTACCTAAATGGTACCTGAATCCTCCACAGGATAAGGGTATTTTCTATGGTGTGGGTGATGCCTTACGCCCCCAATTGAATCTCTCAAAAAAGGTTGCCACTTCAAGGGCACGGGATGAGTTAGCTCGTCAGATATCCACGCAGGTACGTTCAAAGATCTCGGATTACCAGAAAGCCTCCGGTATGGGCATGGATGCGGAAGCTACTGAGTTCAATGAATATACTAGTGGAAATGTAATAAACACTGCACTGGAGTATTCCATGATCGAAAAAACGGAAGTTAAGGCTGGTCGTGTATTTGTTCTGGTATCGTACGATGTAAAAGCGGCAAAAAAAGCTGCCAAGCAAGCCATGCGCGAAGCGGCTAAACGGAATGAAGCCTATCGTAGCGAGTTGGAAGCACAGGATGCCTTTCAGCGTCTGGATGATGCTATTGATAAGTTAGAAGGGAGAACTGGGGTTGCACCGAATGAATAATTGAATATTGGATCCAAGTTTAACAAGGACGTATTCTATTATTTCAATTTCCGGAAAAATTGTCAATTATCCACCGATTAGTCCTTGCTTTTTTTATCATAACTTTTAATCTGTCATGATCAGGAACTTTTTCTTAGTAACTTTCATACTGCTATATATTTCCTGCACACCAAAACCGCCTCCCGTACCACAGCCGTCCCCCACACCATTGGTTCCGGAGTGGATCGGTCGCCAACCAGCGGATGATAATTTCTGGTATGGAGTTGGCATGTCAGATATTAAGGGAAATGATGATCCGCGCCAGGCAGCGCGGCAGCGTGCCCAGTCTGAGATCGCTGAACAACTAAAGGTCAGTATCAGATCACAGATGACAGATGTAATGCAAGCTACCAATATGGAATATAATGAGTATTCCCGATCCATCATTGAGACTCGGGTGGAAACAAGCTTGGATTATGTGGAAGTTTCTGATAGCTACCAGGATCCCCAGAGTCAATATGTCCTGGCTAAACTTGATAAGCAGCAATATTTTGACAATTTAGAAAGGGAAAAAAAAGAGGCGGAAACTGTTTCCAGTAACCTGGTCCTCAAGTCCATGGGTGGTGTATCGGCAAATGCTTTTATTAATCTGGCACTGGCCCTTGAGACCGTAAGTCCTTTTATAGATCTTTACCCAGAGATGGAATTTCCCGCTGGTTCTGGAGAGATAGAAAGTATTTCATCTATTGTAGCAGGAATACTTCGAGATTATAACGATCGCATCCAGATAAGATTTGACCCCAGTTCTTTGCAAACTATACCCCTTATCAACGATGATAAGCGCATTACTGTTACTGTCATCGATAAAGAGACAGGTCAGACCCTTGCCAGTATATGGCTAAGAGTAAAATTCAGTGATGAACCAGATCATGATCTTATATTGACCAAGGATGATGGTAGCACCATTTACCAGTTGAAAAAGATCATGTTTGCTGCTGGTAGCTATTCCTTATCTTTTTCTGTTGATTACGAATCAATTCTTAGTAAGAGGTCACGATCCCTTTTGAAGATGGTGCCCAAACAATTTCCGGTGACGGTTGTTCTTGCAGCTCCTAAGATCATGTTTGCAGAGACCATTACGAATTTAGGTGACCAGGCTCCCGATTCACCTATTGTGGGATCCATTAAGCGCTGCTTTGAAGATAACTATTCAGCCACCTTTGTCGATAATAAAGCCGATGCGGATATGCTGCTTGACCTACACGTTTCCACCTTAGAGCATACAGAGCGGATCAGTGATATCTATCCCTATTTTGTCCATGCGTCAGGTTCCTTGAGCCTGGTAAATGCGGCTACGGGTCAGGAGATCTTGAACGCTACCATTGCTGAAGAAAAAGGTGCAGACTTTTATTCCATTGAGAAAGCGGGGGTCAATGCTCTAAAAAACCTGGCAAAAAAAATGGACCTGGATCTTTGTAAATAATTAGCTGTTCTATACCCGATTGGAAAGAGGCGGATCCGTCTGTGCTGCGTAGGTTCGATCTGGATCAAGGTCACGGCGGTAATATTCGAATTCCTTTCCGGTACCCTGCCAGTTCTCAACTCTGTCCACGATACGGATCTCTCCAGTGAATCGAGAAGAGATCCCAGATTTAACGTGTCCAGTGATATATTGGATGTCTTTTCGTTTCTTGGCCCAGTTAAGGTATACCCGTTTCAGCATTTTTGCATACCCGTTTCCCTGATATTGAGACTGGATGACAAATGCGTATGTGTAGAGGGTATTATTCTTACCAAAATTCTCATCGATCCTGGCCCAAGGTTCCTGGGAAAGGGATTCGATCGGTACACCTATGATGTAACCGATAATATCACCTTGGTGACGAGCTATGAAAGGCATTGAACCTTCACGATTGAAATATGTCTGGATCGTGTTCAAGGTCAGGACCGCTTTAGGACCATATTCTTCAGATAATGATTGGGAGATTTTGATCAGTATAGGATAATCCTTTACTCCTGCTCTTTCCATAAGCTCGATCTGAAAAGAACCACTTGCGGCAATTACTTTTGTTCTTGATACGGTATCGGGTTGTAAATCCATTTGTGGCATAGATCTATTTTACAGATATTTATCTGCCAATGGCATTCAGAATGCATGTTATCAATAGGAAGTAAGCAATAAAGTTCTCTGGATCTCGGAGTGCATCTATTTTACGTAACTAATAGTCCCAGCATTTGATCAGTATCGATCTTAAATGATATTTATACTCTTATTTTTTTTGTTTTCAATAGTTTATTTCGTGTTGAAGGACTACGAAAACAAGGATTGGTTCAGACTTTTTTGTCTCGGTAATTTCGTGGTCTGTGAATTCTTTTAACAGTGAACTAAGGATCCGGACAAGGTCAATCATGTCATATCTGTGTGTTGGCTTAGATATAAGCGCTGAGAGTTTGGGCTCATCATCGCTGATGGATCTGAAAGATCATGCAAAGCAAGTAGTGGATAATACCCGTGACCTGGCAGCAGCATACAAACCCAATTTTGCTTTTTTTGAACGTTGGGGGTCAAAGGGGTTCCAGTGGCTTGAAGAGATCGTTGATTATATTGGTACCGGTCCGATCATTATTGCTGATGCTAAAAGGGGTGATATAGGTAACACGGCAGAGCAGTATGCAAAAAGCATTTTCGACCATTTTGGTTTTGATGCTGTAACGCTGAGCCCATACCTTGGACAGGATAGTGTTGAACCATTTCTGGATAGAACGGAAAAAGGTGTCTTTATTCTTTGTCGAACGTCCAATCCTTCAGGCAGTCAATTCCAGGATCACCAGGATGATGGAAAAGCTCTTTATGAAAAAGTTGCTATCTGGGCGAATGGTATCAATGCAAAGGATAATGTAGGTTTGGTGGTAGGTGCTACTGCTCCAGAAGAATTGACCAGAATTCGGAAGATCGCACCTGATCTATCAATGTTGATCCCTGGTGTAGGTGCCCAGGGAGGCGATCTGGAACATAGTGTTCGAGTTGGTAATCAAACGGGTGTAGGGATCATCAATGTTTCCAGGGGAATCTGTTTTGCCGGTGATCACAGTGGATCTGCAATAAGGAATGCAGCAGAATCTTATGTTGCACAGATGAAAATATTGTTCGATGGATAAGACAGCGGTCCTGGAGATCTTCAGATCTACTGGCGCACTTTTGGAAGGTCATTTTTTGCTCAGCTCCGGGAGGCATAGTCCCACCTATTTTCAGTGTGCTCGGGTGTTGCAATATCCAGAATACTTACACATCTTTGCCCGTGAGATTTCAGACCATTATAAAGATTTCAATGTAAATATCGTTATCTCACCAGCGATCGGTGGGATGGTACTTGGTACTGAAGTAGGGAGACAATTAGATGTTCGCACGGTATTTGCAGAGCGTAAAGATGGTATTATGTCTATACGTCGTGGATTTCATATCGAACCAGAAGCAAAGGTATTGATCATAGAAGATGTGATAACTACTGGTGGGTCGGTAAAGGAAGTAATGGATATAGTTACAGAATGTGGTGCTAATATCATGGGTATCGGGGTGTTGGTAGACCGTAGCAATGGCAGAGTTGTTCTGCATAAGAGTCAATTTTCAATCAGTGTACTGGAAGCAGTAAGTTTTGGTCCAGATGAGATCCCGGCAGATCTCTCCGCGATACCAGTGCAAAAACCAGGGAGCAGATAATCAGCATGAAACAGTTAACGTTATCAACTACCATCATAATATTCTTTATAATGATGATAGGGTGTGGAAAAACAAAGGGAAATAAAATGGATGAGGAAAATTCTGGTAAATCGGAATCAAAAACCAATGATCCTGAAAAAGAAATAACTGTCATCTCGACAAAATTTGGAGATATCAGCCTGGAGTTCTTTGATGAATTAGCTCCGAAGCATGTGGAGAGTTTTAAACTGCATGCCCAGAATGATTACTATAACGGCACCATTTTTCACCGGGTCATCCCTGGCTTTATGATACAGGGCGGGGATCCGTTGACCCGCTCTAAAGATAGGAGCCGTCATGGTACCGGAGGGAATGCTGCCAAGTATTTTGGTGTTGGGAGGGAATCTGAACCAAATACATGGGACCTTCCGGCCGAGTTTAGTAGCCGCACCCACAGCCGTGGCATTTTGTCTATGGCTCGTTCTCAGGATCCAGACAGTGGGGGAAGTCAGTTCTTCATATGTGTTGCAGATGCCCCTTTTCTGAATGGTCAGTATACGGTATTTGGCAGAGTGATCGAAGGTATGGATGTGGTCGATCAGATCGTGGATGCACCAAGGGACCAGCGTGATAATCCGAACGACCGTATCGAAATGGAAGTCAGGATAGAGAAAAGATAGCTAATGAGTGAACCTTATCTGGGGCTGGCTTTAGGGGGTGGTGGTGCTAGGGGTGCGTCGCATATTGGTGTTCTCCAAGTATTTTACGATGCTGGAGTAAAGATCGACCGTATTTCAGGTACCAGTGCCGGTTCACTGGTGGGGGCAATGTATGCGGCAACATTGGACCCATATTGGATAGAAGAACGTTTTCGGGAATTTATGCAGCATGATCTATTCAAGTTATTCTATTCTGGGAAACTACTTGATGGTCGCAATCCGGAAACAATGCTGGAAAAGATAACCAAAAAGATAAATGAACACTACATGATCACGATAGGACTTAACCGGTCATATATCGTCAGTCGAGAGGTATTGGACACTGCTTTGGATTTCTTATTGCCTGTTAAGACCTTTGAAGAGCTCAAGGTCCCATTGAAGATCTCTACAACAGACATTCAGGATGGATCTGACCATATTCATGCAACTGGTGATCTCCATGAAGCAGTACTACGTAGCTCATCGATCCCAGGATTTTTCGAGGCAATCCGTGATAAAAACAGCATTTTTGTTGATGGGGGTGTGACCATGCCCATTCCTGTTCCCCTATTAAAGGATGAGTGTCAGCTGGTAGTAGCGGTAGATGTGACCAATTATGAATTTGATATACTTGATGATCCCAATATGGTTGAAATAATCAGGAGGTCGGATATAATCACTTCCTTAATGCTAAGGGATCGAATGGCGAATGATGCTGATATTTTGATTCAGCCCGATGTACTTGGCTTGCACTGGTCAGACTTTGGAAAATTCGATGATCTTCTTAAAAATGGACGCAAGGCAGCTTCCGAGTGTTTAGATACCTTATTATCTCGAATTGAACGAGATAACAACGTGTTGTACCAGTTGAAACAATGGTTAGGTTAATTTATTGATCATGTAATTTCACAGCTTGTCTGTATTTACAAAAAGATGATAAAAAGATCTTGTAGAATCATTTTGATATTATCCGGTCTTGCCTGGTGCCAGATCGATAATCCCGTATCCATTTCGGTGGAAACGGATAGCATCGCACGCGCTGGAGAGGTGGTACAGGTCCGTGTTAAGGCTACCATGGATGAAGAATGGAAGATCTATTCTATTTATAGGATCAGTGAGGGACCATTGCCAACAGAGATCAGTGTTGGTGGAACCGCTGTAGGTGTTGTTGCATCGGTTATAGAACCGGAACCTGTCCATACCTTTGATCCCGGATTTGAGACCGATACATATTATCATAGTGGGAATATCCAGTTTCTGGTCCCCGTAAGGTTAAAGCGGGATCTTGAGCCTGGAAACTATGATATTGTTGCTGATATATTTTTTCAGGTCTGCAATGCACGATTATGTTACCCTCCGATGACCAAATCAGATACCGTCAATATAATCATAGAGTCTGGTACACCACGTTCCGATAGAATGTCTTTTACAGCTGCAAATGTTACATCATCTGATAAGAACCCTTCTAACTTATCCGGCGTACATTCTCTCTTGGGCCTTCTTTTATTGGCTATCGGGGGCGCTGTGTTGAGCTGGGTCATGCCCTGTGTGTATCCCATGGTGCCCATCATTATCTCATTTTTTGGAAAACTTTCGGATGAAAAACAAATTGGACGTGGTACGGTAGCAACAATGTACGGAATAGGAATTTCTGGGACGTTTGTAGTGATCGGCCTGGTGGTGGGACTACTTTCCTGGGGGGTCAATGATGTTGCCACCCAAACCAGATATGCCAATATTGGTAATTTTATTGCCACAAATGCTTGGGTCAACCTTGTATTTGGTATTCTATTCATTTTTTTTGCTCTATGGATGTTCGGTATCATAAATGTTAATGTTGCCGGGCGGCTATTGAACAAAACTGATCAGGCGGGACAGTCAGCGAAAAGCGCTTATCTTGGTTCCCTTTTGTTAGGGGTTGCTTTTGCTATTACAAGTTTCAGCTGTACCGTACCTGTTGTTGGGAGTCTCCTGGTTGTTGCTGCTTCAGGTACCGCCTCCGGACTGTTCACAAGTCTGTATGGTATGACCATTTATGGGGTGGTGTTTGCCGCACCATTTGTTGCACTTTCATTCTTTCCCACAGCTCTGAAGCGTTTGCCACGCTCTGGTGAATGGATGGAGACATTGAAAATTGTCTTTGGGTTCATTGAGCTCGCTGCAGCGGTCAAATTTTTATGGGTCACCGATCTCGAGTGGAAGATAAATTTGTTGCCTAGAAATGTAGTGCTCACTCTTTTCATTCTGATCAGTATCGCGCAGGTAGTTTACCTCCTGGGTTTATATACGGTCGGGCCAAGTCAAAGAAAACAGCCCTTACGAATAGGCAGAGGCCGTTTATTTGGGATAGTCCTTACCGTATTAGTTATGTTGCCAATAGGTCTTTCCCTTTTGTCCGCTCCCACATATCATTATGCTAACTTGCCACGCTTCGTGGATGAGGTCATTGAGGCTTTGGTGCCGCCACCGCCAACAGAGGATGCGATCGCTAAGAAAGAAGGGTGGTTCGTAGATGATTATTTTGGTGCCTTGGCTAAAGCGAAGGAAGAAGGCAAACCATTATTCATTGATTTTACCGGGGTATATTGTGCCAACTGTCGGGTGATGGAACGGCGTGTGTTCCCCACCAAGCCTGTGAAAGAACAATTTGATAAAATGATCCTGGCAAGGCTCTATGTAGATAAAAAGGATTCGCTGAGTAAGGCCTTTGCCCAGTTGCAGTTCGAACGCTATCAGCAGGCCACTCAACCTTACTATGTAATGTTAGATCCATCTGATGAATCAACATTGATTGACACAGGAGGCTATATTCCAAATGGTTTTGCGGATTTTCTAATAAGTGGTATGACAGAATATGATAACCGCCATGACCTGTTTTACTTTGATCATAATGTAAATAACTGAAAGTGTTAGATCAATGATGATAAAAAAATATGAATATTAATTTTAACTTTAAACTATATATCATGCAGAAGATATTATTAATTGTAATACCTATAATAATTTTTGGATGTGGTAAAGGCAGTGCACAGGCGGAACTGAAAAAGAAGACTGTTGCTAAAAAAGCCATAAAGAACGACCGGCCGGAAAATGCTGTCAAAGCGCCTGATTTTTCTCTGGTTGATCTTTCCGGAGATCCAGTGACATTAAAAGATCTGGAAGGTAGTGTGGTACTATTGACTTTCTGGGGTACGTGGTGTGGCCCATGCCGGCGAGAGATCCCCGATCTCATTAAACTATATGATAAGTATAATACAGATGGTCTTGAGATAGT
>DCMX01000082.1 GCA_002321855.1 Fidelibacterota bacterium UBA1611
TTGTCTGGCGTAAAATCTGCGGAAGCAAAATTGAAACAGGTAAAAGCGCAAAAGGAACGAACCGAATCGCTGTTTGAAAAAAACCTGATCTCGAAACAGGAGTTGGAACAAATTGAAGCTTCCTTTGAATTAGCTTCCAGCCAGGTGGACCAAGCCCAATCATCCCTACTTTCACGGGAAGATGAATTATCAAAGACAAAATTATTGGCGCCGGCTTATGGAATTGTCACCAGCCTGACTAAGGAAGTGGGTGAGATGGCTGTGGGTGGTATGTTTAATCCCGGCGTTGTTATGACCATTGCTGACTTGAGCCGAATGGAAGTTTTGGTGGATGTAAATGAAAATGATGTAGTAAACGTAACCGTTGGCGATACAGCAGAGGTTGAAGTAGATGCGTTTCCGGATACGATCTTTTATGGTGTGGTGAGTGAGATTGCCCACACAGCCCGATCCATGAATTTAGGTAGCCAGGAGCAGGTCACCAATTTCAAGGTTAAGGTTAAAATGATTGATCCGCCTGGGAATATTCGTCCCGGTATGAGTAGTACTGTGAATATTATCACAGAAGTGCGTAATAATGTTATTTCTATACCCATCCAGTCTTTGACGGCCCGATCGGAAAATTATAAAAGACAAGCCAAGAGTAGAGCAATGAAAAAGAAAGGCGACAGAAAGAAAGGTAAAGGAGGTAGAAAAAAAATGGATGGAGGAGTTGCGGAAGGCAAAAATAATGGCGGCTGGAAGAAGGATAAAATGATTGAAGTTGTTTTTGTTTTAAAAGATGAGTTTGAGGGCGAAATGGTTCCGGACGGTAAAAAATATGCTGTGGTTTCTCCAGTGGATGTAGATGTAGACAGTGATACGCACTATGCTGTGAAGTCCGGGATTAATGAAGGGGATTCAATTGTGACGGGAAGTTACAAAGCCATCAGCCGTGAATTGCAGCATGGTATGTTGGTTACGGTGGGTGATTGGTCTGAAAAAGGTCGTCATAACAGGCAGTTCGGAAAAACTGAAGATGATGATGACAGAATAAAAAACGATTAATGTGTCCCTAATTTCATTAAAAAATATTTATAAGATTTACAATGTAGGCGGCGAGGAAGTCCGCGCATTGGATGGTGTGGATTTGACCATCAAAGAAAATGAATTTTTAGCGATTATGGGGCCTTCCGGTTCCGGAAAATCTACCCTCATGAATATGATTGGCTGTTTGGATACACCCACATCCGGGCTGTATGAATTCGAAGGTGAAAAAGTTCATGAAATGGATGACAACCAGCTAGCATCTATCAGAAATCGAAAAATCGGATTTGTATTTCAGACATTTAATCTTCTTCCCAAGGCGACCGCTCAACATAATGTGGAAATTCCGCTTATCTATGGTAATGTTCGAAGAGACCTGCGCCAAGCCATGGCTGCGGACGCACTAGAGAGCGTCGGGCTAGAAGACAGAATGCATCACAAACCCAATGAACTTTCCGGTGGCCAGCGGCAGCGTGTGGCCATTGCCCGTGCATTGGTGAATAGACCGTCTATTATTTTAGCTGATGAACCTACGGGGAACCTGGATTCAAAAAGCGGGACTGAAATCCTGGAGATATTTGATATACTCTATCGCGCAGGGAATACAATTATTTTGGTGACTCATGAAGATTATATTGCTTCCCATGCAAACCGTACCATCCGGCTCTTTGATGGAAAAATCCAAGAGGATATTTCAACGACAGCTTGATGTTTAGTTTATTTCTAGAAAATCTTCGCATCTCCTTATCGGCAGTATTAGCCAATAAAATGCGGTCTTTGCTCACAGCCCTGGGCGTGGTCATTGGTATTTTAGCTGTAACGTTGATGGGAACCCTCATCTCAGGATTGGACCGTTCTTTTGAAAAAAGTATGGAATTTTTGGGAAAGGATGTATTGTATATCCGGAAATTTGAATGGTTTGGTGACAAGGAATGGTGGGAAATGCGGAATCGGCCTAATATTAAAATCAAGCACGCAGATGTCATCCGAGACCGATCCCGATACGCGAAGTATGTTGCTCCTGTTTCCGAATGGTACACCTCTGTGAAAAGAGGGGAAAATGATATAGGTGGTGTAAGGGTTACCGGTACCACGGATGAATACGCTATGATTACCACCGCCGAAATTGAGAAGGGAAGATTTTTCTCGAATTCCGAGAGTCGGTCCGGTTCTCGAGTAGCCATCATCGGAAAAGATATTGCCGATAATCTATTCGATAAAGAGAATTCCATCGGGAAAAAAATCCGCATTGGGAATTACACATTTCGTGTGATTGGTGAAACGGAAAAGCAGGGGAAATTTCTAGGTATGTTTAGTCTGGATAAACAAATCATTATTCCCATTGGCACACACCAGCGATTGTTCACCAGACGCGGTTGGACAGGGATAAATGTGAAAGTGGATGGCAATCAAATCGGGGATGCCATAGAAGAACTCACTGCCATGATACGCCAACTCCGTCACATCCGCCCGACAGAAGAAGATAATTTTGCCTTAAATCGACAGGACCCATTTAAGGAACAGTACGCTATGATTAAGCTGGCTATTGGCGGAACGGGATTTTTTATCACCGTTTTATCATTGGTCGTGGGCGGGATCGGCATTGCTAATATTATGTTTGTTTCTGTGAAGGAGCGCACAAGGGAGATTGGTACAAGGAAAGCATTGGGGGCCACACCTAAAATGATTTTGGGTCAATTTCTAATGGAATCAGTGACCATTTGTTTATTTGGTGGACTCATGGGCATGGGACTGGCTTGGGGAGGCAGTTTTATTATTGATCAATATTTTCCATCAGATATGCCTTTTGGTCTGGCTTTTACCGCCTTGGGACTTTCCGTGTTTGTGGGGATCATTTCCGGTTTGGCACCTTCTTACAAGGCTGCTAAACTAGATCCAATTGATGCTCTAAGATATGAATGAATACAATAACAAAGTGGGTATTGGAGCTGAGATTTCTGGATTAAACAGATGAAAAAAACGTCGCACTTAAAAAATACATTAAGAGAAAGTTTTTGGATGGCACTGGAAGCTATTCGAGATAATAAACTTCGATCTTTACTAACCTTGTTGGGTATCACCATTGGCGTTTTTTCTGTAATCGGTGTTATGACAGCCATCCGAACCTTGGAATCATCTGTTGAAATAGGCCTTAATGTTTTTGGGACGAATACCTTTAATATCAGCAAACGTCCTGCGATTCAATTCGGTCATGGTGGCCGCTGGAAATACAGAAATCGCCCGAATATCACTTATAAACTTTACGAGGATCTGAAAGACCGGGCTGTTCTTCCAATCCATGTGAGCGCTTATGATTCCAAAAGGGGCGCAACAGTCAAATATAAAGATAAGCAAGCCACTAAAAATATTGAGGTGGCCGGTGCTGATGAATTTACTGTTCGAACCTTGAATACGAATATTCGCGACGGGCGGAATTTTAGCAAGGATGATGTACTGCACATGCGTAAATCAGCCCTTATCGGGCAAGACGCCATTACTCAATTATTCCCTTTCAAAGATCCTCTGGATAAAATGATCACCATCGATGGGATCAAATTCAGGATTATTGGCATAATTGAAGAAAAGGGGACAATGTTTGGAGAGAGTCAGGATAATATTATCGCCATTCCTATCACAACACATTTACAGATGTACGGCGGTTGGCGTCACAATATTGAAATCACCGTAGAATCTCCTTCGGAAGAAATGTATGACCTAACTCGGGATGAGGTCATAGGTATTTTACGTACCTTAAGAAAAATACCACCGGGTGATGAAAATAATTTTGAACTTACATCCAATCAAGAAATTTTAGATGAATTGAAACCATTTTCCGATGGAATCAAGCTATTTGCTTTTTCCATAAGTGTTATTGCTTTGGTTGTGGCAGGCATTGGAATAATGAATATTATGTTGGTTTCTGTTTCGGAGCGAATCAAGGAAATTGGGATTCGAAAGGCTGTCGGTGCCACACGGCAGGATATTCTGACCCAATTTTTAATGGAAGCGGTCTTTTTAAGTGAGTTTGGCGGGATTGCAGGAATTATTTTAGGAGTGGCTGGGGGGAACATGGTATCATTTATTTTTAATATTCCTGCAGTAATACCTATTGATTGGGCGTTCATTGGACTTTTTGTTTGTTCAATAATCGGAATTGGATTTGGGATCTACCCAGCCTGGCGGGCTGCTAATCTAGATCCTATCGAATCTCTGCGATTTGATTAAAATTCTTTAATTCTGATTTTCTTGTTCACACTAATGTGTGCACGGTAAATTTTTAGATTAATTACATAGCAAAAACCATGCCTAAAATTTATTTTACGTGTTCATTTTTATTCTCCTATGAATATTTCCTTGAAGGAAAAAATAGAAGAATTATAAACATATTTATCAAGAAGATTTCGAAGGTTACCTTATTGTGATAATAGGTGTCATCCCTGCAAGACTAGAATCTACCCGTTTACCCGAGAAAATATTAGCCCCCATCGCCGGGAAACCTTTAATAGTACATGTTATAGAACGGGCTTCGATGGCTGAACGGCTTGATAAGGTTTTTGTAGCCATTGATTCTCCAAAAACCAAAGAAGTATTAAAAGAATATACATTTGATGTAGTAATGACCGATTCAAACCATTCGTCAGGGACTGACCGAGTTGCAGAAGTAATTAAAGGCATAGAAGATGCAGAGGTCATCATCAATATTCAGGGTGATGAACCCATGCTTGATCCAGGTGTTATTGATGGTTTGGTGGCATTATTTGATAATAACAATATTTCTATGGCCACAGCTGTTAGCAGAAAACTGAGCGTTAACGATATGCTTGACCCCAATGTGGTAAAAGTGTTCCTGGATGAGCACAATTTTGCTATCGATTTCAAGAGAGAGCTATATGACATGGAAATTGGAGGTGTTTATCGACACCTGGGTATATATGGCTATCGACGGGAAGCCCTGTTGCAATTAGCATCCATGGATTGCACTATGCGTGAGCAGCAAGAATCCCTTGAGCAATTACGTGCTCTGGAAAATAAAATTCCAATAAAGTCCCTAATTACCGATGCGATACAAATCCCAGTGGATACAGCTCAAGATTTTAAAAAGGTATCTGCATTAATGAACATGAATATTAGTATAAAAGAGCAGGTGATAGAATGAGCGCTGCTAAGCCAACAAAATATATTTTTGTATTAGGCGGAGTTATGTCTGGCCTTGGGAAAGGTATCACTGCTTCATCGATTGGATACCTATTAAAAAATGCCGGGATAAGAGTCACTATTCTCAAATTGGATCCCTATCTTAATGTAGATCCCGGTACAATGAACCCATACCAGCATGGGGAAGTATTTGTTTTAGATGATGGGTCAGAAACAGATCTAGATCTGGGTCATTATGAACGGTTCATTGATATTGATATGACCAAAGAAAATAATGCCACGGCTGGTCAGATTTATAGTATTGTTCTGGATCGGGAACGTAGGGGGGAATATCTTGGACAGACTGTTCAGGTCATTCCCCATGTGACCGATGAGATAATCCACCGAATCAAATCTGTAAACAGTCCGAAAAAATATGATGTTGTTATTTGCGAAGTAGGCGGTACAGTGGGTGACATTGAGAGTCTTCCATTTATGGAATCCATTCGTCAATTATCGTTGGAAGTAGGATACCATAATCATATGATCGTTCATGTAACATTACTTCCATTTGTGAAAGCAAGTGGAGAACTGAAGTCTAAACCAACTCAACATTCAGTTATGAAGCTTCGGGAGATTGGACTATCACCAGATATAATTTTTTGTCGTTCTGAATATCCAATTGATCGTTCAGTAAGAGAAAAGATCGCATTGTTCTGTAATGTGCATCCTGACCACGTGATCGAAGGGCGTGATGTACCAAGTATTTATGAAGTACCACTGATCATGTTTGAACAGAATATGATGGAACTTGTCAATAGTCGTTTAAAGTTAGATAAGGAACCAGATATATCCCATCTCCAGAAGTTTAATGAACGATATAAACATCCAGAGCACAAAGTGATAATTGCTATGTGTGGGAAATACACTGAGCTTATTGATGCATATAAGAGTGTTTTGGAAGCCTTTGTCCATGCTGGAGTAGAAAATAATTCCCGTGTGGATGTTAGATGGGTACACACGGAGAAAATTGTGGATGATCTATCTGCTGCAAAAACGTTTAAAAATATAGATGGTATACTATTATTGCCAGGTTTTGGATCTCGTGGTGGTGAAGGGAAGATACTATCATCAAAACATGCACGTGAAAAAAAGATCCCGTTTTTAGGGATTTGTTTGGGGCTTCAATGTGCAGTTATCGATTTTGCTCGATACAAATGTGGTCTTAATGGTGCAAACTCCACTGAGTATAATAAAAAGACAGAATATCCAGTAATTGATCTTATGGAATCACAAAAGGCCATTAAAATAAAAGGTGGAACAATGCGCCTTGGTGCTTATGATTGTGAATTGAAAACTGGGACTAAAACTTATAATGCTTATAGAAAGAAAAAGATTTCCGAGCGTCATCGACACAGATATGAAGTGAATAACCGATATCGTTCCCGCTTAGAAAAAAATGGTCTGGTATTCTCTGGAGTAAATAAAAATCTGGATGTAGTGGAAACAATTGAACTCACGAATCATCCTTGGTTTGTTGCTACACAGTTTCATCCGGAACTTAAAAGCCGGATCAACAGGGCTCATCCATTGTTCCGGGAGTTTATAAACGCTGCTGTTAAATACAATACCAAGGTAAGCTGATCAATGAAAACTGTATCCGTTGGTCCCGTTTCTTTCGATGAGAGTTCATTTGGTCTCATTGCTGGTCCGTGTGTCATTGAGAGTCGAGATCACGCTCTGAAAATGTCATCCACGATTCAGAATATCGCTGAAAAAGTTGGCATTCCTGTTATATACAAAAGTTCTTTTGATAAAGCAAACCGGACTTCAATTTCAAGTTTTCGTGGTCCCGGATTAGAAGATGGACTTGCTATTTTATCCGATGTAAAAGCTGAAACTGGATTACCTGTCATCACTGATATCCATGAAGCATCACAAGCGAGCACTGTGGCCGAAGCAGTGGATATACTGCAAATCCCTGCATTTTTATCACGTCAAACAGACCTTCTTGTGGCAGCTGCAAAAACAGGCAAAGCAGTAAATGTAAAAAAGGGGCAATTTTTGGCACCATGGGATATGGGAAATGTGGTTAGAAAACTATCCGAATCTGGCTGCGAAAACATTTTACTCACGGATCGTGGAACACAATTTGGTTATAATAATCTGGTGGCTGATATGCGAGCCATACCTCTCATGCAGCAACATGGTTACCCTGTCATATTCGATGCTACCCACAGCGCTCAGCTTCCGGGAGGCGGTGTTGACCATACAGCCGGTATGCGGGATATGATTCCTACACTCGCGAAATCAGCTGTTGCCGCAGGATGTAATGGCGTATTCATGGAAGTCCATGATGATGTTAATTCTGCTAGGTCCGATGCAGCTACACAATGGCCATTAGATGAACTGGAATCTCTTTTACAAAAAATAAAATCTATACGTGAGGCTCTGAAATAAAGATGAATTTTAACGAGATAAAGTTATTTATATCTGATATTGACGGTGTCTGGACAGATGGTAGCATTTATATAGGCACTAATGGAATGGAGTTCAAGCAATTTACTGTTCTGGATGGTGTAGGCGTAGCGGCAGCTCGAGCAGCAGAAATAAAAATTGCCCTTATTTCGGCTCGATTCTCACCTGCTACAGAACACCGTGCAAAGGATCTCCAGATAGATGATGTTTATAATGGAGGATTAAATAAGTTGCCTGCATTTGAAGATTTAAAAAGTAAATATTCTTTGTATAATGACGAGATCGCTTATATAGGAGACGACCTGGTAGATATCCCGATCATGGAAAAAGTAGGTTTACCAATTACTGTCCCAAATGCATCACCAGAGGTCAAAGCGATTGCTAAGCATATCACATCCGTTGCAGGAGGCGGTGGGGCATTTCGGGAAGCGCTATTTTGGATTATAGAGCAGCAAGGTAGAACAAAACAGGTGATGCAGAAAATGAAGGAAATGGTTTTAAATAGTTGAAGTACATTTATTGGATAATTTTTATTCTATTGGTTTTTACTTTGGGATGTTCTGATGATGGTACCCCGTTGATCAATAGAAGAAGCAAGGACCATGCTGATCAAGAAAGTTGGGGCGTAACGATCATCTTGACCAATCAGGGTGTTGAAAGGGTTCGAGTAAGATCAGGACACTTAGAAAAATACAATAAAAGAGAATTCATTTTACTCGATGAAAACGTAATTGTGGACTTTTATGATAAAAATGAAAAACATATCTCGAAACTTACATCGCTTAAAGCAGAAGTAAACCAAGGGTCGAATGATATGAGAGCTATGGGAAATGTTGTGGCAGTATCAGACAGTGGTATAACCTTATATACTGATACTCTGATCTGGGATTCTAAGAAGGAAAAAATGAGCACAGATAATCCTATCATGCTGACCACGCAAAAGAACGATACTCTTTACGGGATCGGATTTGAGTCTGATTCGGATCTTCAGAACTGGAAGGTCATCAAGCCTACGGGAGTCACTGATCGGGGAATGAGATGAGTAATGGGCATCAATCTCTAAAGGCAGAAGGTCTTTATAAGAAATATGGTACACGCATGGTGGTTAAAGATGTGGATGTATCTGTAGGCCGAAAAGAAGTTGTAGGACTATTAGGCCCAAATGGAGCAGGGAAGACCACCACATTTTATATGATTACAGGGATGATCAAGCCATCAAAAGGTGATATTTTCCTCGACGATGAAAATATTACACAGGATGCTATGTATATACGTGCTCGAAAAGGCATTGGATACCTGGCACAAGAACCATCAATATTTTCCAAGCTCTCGGTAGAGAACAATCTTAAACTCGTTCTGGAGATGCGGAAAGAATTATCCTATGATGAACAACAAGAAAAACTCGATTCCTTATTAAATGATTTATCTGTGAATCATTTAAGAAATAACAAAGGAGGAACTCTTTCTGGCGGTGAACGTCGCCGAGTAGAGATTGCACGTTCACTGTGCATGGACCCTAATTTTATTTTGTTAGATGAGCCATTTGCTGGTGTTGATCCAATAGCGGTGGAAGAGATCCAAGCCATTATTGATTCTTTAAGAGAACGTGAAATTGGAGTTCTTGTGACTGATCACAATGTGCGTGAAACATTATCAATAACAGACCGGTCATATCTATTGTTCGAAGGCCAGATATTAAAATCTGGGACATCTGAATTTCTTGCTGCTGATGATGAAGCACGTCGGCTCTATCTTGGAGAAAAATTTAAACTGTACTAATGCCGACACTAAAACAAACTCAATTTCAGAAACAAAAACTTGCTCCTAGACAGGTCCTTCAAGCTAAACTGTTACAGTTGAACACGGTCAATCTTGAACAGGCGATCCTTAAAGAGCTTGAGCAAAATCCAGTGTTGGAACAGGTAGAACCAGAAGAACCACAAGAGATACTAAAAGAAGAAAATGCAGTAGATGATATGGATGCTCCTATTGAAGATATATACTCAGATACATCAACATATTATTTTGAACAAGAAAAGACAGAAATGCCTGTTCCGGATCGCCACTCATTCTTAGAGGATATCATCGAACGTTTACAAGATTCCGGCTTATCAGATACCGACCAAGAGATTGCAGAAACAATTCTATGGAATACCAATGAAAGAGGTTATCTAGATACAGACCTTTTTTTAATTGCAGCCGGTTTTGATCTTGAAGAAGAAGATATCGAACCGATTTTAAGAACAGTTCAAAAAATGCACCCAAAGGGGATTGCGTCCCGCAATCTTCAAGAGTGTTTGACCATTCAGTTAGAAGATGAACCAGAATCTCTTTCCTATAAGATCGTAACAGCTTGTTTTGATGATTTCATGCATAAAAGATATGAAAAGATTCAGTCTCGATTGAAATGCTCCACCAATGAACTTCATAAGGCTGTTGAACAAGTGTCCCATCTGAATCCCCGTCCGGGCGAAGGTTACACAGATCGATTTCAAACCGTTATACCAGATGTTATTGTACGGGAAGAGGGGGATGATTGGGTAATAACCACTAACGATGGAGGTCTGCCGGAACTCCGTATCAGTCAGAATTATGCACAAGGGATCGATAACGGAAAATATCAAGGCAAAGCTAAAACATTTATCAGGAAGAAAATGGATTCAGCTAATTGGTTTATCGGGGCGGTAAAACAACGTCGGGAAACCATGGTGAAGGTAATGCGGTCTATTATTCAGAATCAACCGGAGTGGTTCAGTGGGAATATGGATTTTCTGCGCCCGCTGAGGCTTCAAGATATTGCTGATGCGATTGATATGGACATTTCTACTATTAGCCGATCTACTCGGGGTAAATTCACTGATACTCCATATGGTATATTTGAACTAAAGCATTTTTTCACCGATGCCATTGAGCTAAACGATGGCCGTGTATTAGGAACATTTATTATTAAGCGAGCCTTAGTTAAAATTATAGGTTTGGAAGATAAGCAACATCCACTCAGTGATGATACTTTAGTTGAGAAATTGAAAGTTGAAGGGTATAAAATGGCCCGTAGGACCATAGCTAAATATAGGGATCGATTGGGGATACCTGTAGCGCGTCTTAGAAAAGAGATTTAAAATAAGGAGGATATTATGGGTAAAAGGATTATTGTAGGAGATCAGGAGTTTAATATTCCTGATAGATTTCCGAAAAGCGGATTCGCAGTTTTTATATTACTAATTATTATGTTCATGCTTTGGAGCTCAGTCTACAGAGTTGAGCTTGAAGAAGTAGGGGTCTTAATGACCCTGGGGAAATTTGATAAGGAGGTCAAATCCGGGCTCCACATAAAATGGCCTGCCCCCTTACAAAAAGTGATCAAGGTACCGGTAAAAAGAGAATTAGAAATGGAATTTGGACAGCGAGGAACTAAAAAACAATCAGGAAGAAGGTTAAATCAATCTGAAATTGAAGAAGAATCGCTAATGCTCACTGGTGATCTGAATGTTGCTATGGTGCCATGGAAAACCCAATACAGAATCGGTGATGCCTTTAAGTTTCTTTTTAAGATTCGAGATCCTATTGGCACATTTCGAGATATGAATGAAGCGGTTATGCGAGAAGTAATTGGTGATAGAAGCGTAAATGAAGTACTCACTACTGGTCGCCAGGAGATTGCGACAGATATGGAACACAAACTTCAGGAAATGTGCGACCAATATGATAATGGAATCATTATAAACCGGATCCTGCTTCAGAAAGTACTTCCTCCTAAGCAAGTACAAGATGCGTTCAATGAGGTCAATACCGCTGAGCAGGAAAAAGAAAAAATGATCAATGAAGCCCTTGGTAATTATAACAAGATCATTCCCCGTGCAAAAGGTGAGGCAGAACAAACCGTACAGCAAGCAGAAGGGTATGCTACAGACCGGGTAAATCGAGCAAAAGGGGATGTGTCATTATTCAATGATGTGTTAGCAGCATATAACAGAGCACCAGAAGTAACAAGGCGTAGAATATATCTTGAAACAATGGCTGATGTTTATCCCAATGTTAAACAGAAAATAATCTTGGATAAAGACATAGAAGGAGTTTTACCTCTTCTACCACTTGGAAAGGATGGAAAATAATGAACAGTATTTTAAAAACGATCTTTGGTCTTATCTTTATTCTCATTGTGCTTTTAGCTGGTGGAGCGTTCTTCATTGTGAACGAGTCTGAACAGGTTGTTATCACAAAGTTTGGTCAACCTATTGGTGATCCAATCATCACTCCGGGCCTGAAATCAAAATTGCCATTTATACATACTGCAAACTACTTCGATAAGCGTTTTTTGGCATGGGATGGTGAACCAAAACAGGTCTCAACTCGAGATAAACGGTTCATTAATATAAATACTTATGCTAGGTGGCGAATTTCTGATCCATTGAAATATGCTCAGAGGCTTTTTGAAGAGTCAAAAGCTCAAACGCGTTTAGGGTCAATATTAGAAGGTGCAACACAGAATGCTATTGCGAACCATGACATTATTGAGTTGGTCCGAAGTTCTAATCGTGATTATGTTACCCAGGATGAAGAAAACAAGGATCAAACTGAAAAAGCAATTATTGAAAGTGGTAGGGATGCCCTGACCAAGGAAATCCTAGAATTAGCGCAAGAGCGGACAAGTGATCTAGGGATAGAAGTGTTGGATTTCCAATTCAAACGAATCAATTACGTTTCTGAAGTTCGGAAAGAGGTCTATGAACGGATGATCTCAGAGCGTAAACGTATCGCAGAAGAATTTCGATCAGAAGGAGCTGGTGAGTCTGCCAGGATCAATGGTCAGAAAGATCGAGACCTTAAGGTGATTACTTCCGATGCGTACCGTCGTTCTCAAGAGATCAAGGGTAAAGCAGATGCAGAAGCTGCTGATATATATGCAACAGCATACAACAAAGGTCCAGAATTTTACCGTTTTATGCGCACAATGGAGATATATAAAGAAACCCTGGATAAAGGAACTATTATGGTCTTAAGCACTGATGGAGATTTCTTGCGCTATTTAGGGTCCATGAAATGACCAAGAGAAATTATAAAATATTTTCCACTACGATCTTAGGGGTAAGAGCAAAAGATAAAGTAGCTATAGCTGGAGATGGTCAGGTTACATTAGGAGACATGGCTATAAAGCAGAGAGCGGTAAAAGTTCGTGAGTTTGATACTGATCGAGGTACTGTGGTAGGAGGTTTTGCTGGTGCAGCAGCGGATGCACTGACCTTATTCGAGAAATTCGAACAAAAGTTAGAACAGTACAATGGTGATTTGAAACGAGCCATAGTGGAACTGGCAAAAGAATGGAGAACCGATAAGATTCTACGTCATTTAGAAGCAATGTTGGTGGTAATGGATAAAAAATTCAGTTTTATCATTTCCGGTGATGGTAATGTGATCGAACCTGATGGGCCCATTGTATCAATTGGTTCTGGTGGTGGTTTCGCGCATGCTGCGGCCTCAGCTTTTTATGAGACCGGGAAATATTCTGCTAAGCAGATTGCTGAAAGATCATTAAAGATTGCTGCAGATATTTGTATCTATACAAATGATTCCATAACAGTACTAGAGATTAAATGAAAGAGCTAACCCCCAAACAGATCGTACGGGAATTAGATAAATATATTGTAGGTCAGGCCAAGGCGAAAAAAGCCGTAGCAATTGCAATGCGCAACCGCTGGCGGCGTCAACAAGTGAATGGATCCATGCGGGATGAGATCATGCCGAATAACATTATTATGATTGGTACAACGGGCGTGGGGAAAACGGAGATTTCTAGACGCCTGGCGGCCTTGACCAGTGCTCCTTTTGTTAAGGTAGAAGCTAGCAAATTCACGGAAGTGGGTTATGTAGGACGAGATGTAGAATCTATGATTCGAGACTTGATGGATACAGCCGTAAACATGGTTCAGCGAGAGAAAGAAAGTGAAGTGGTCGAGTTGGCAGAACATTTAGCCAATGAAAGGATCATTGATATTCTCTTTCCTGATAACCATAAGGGTGATACATCTCAGCCAGAGGAAATTCAAAAACGACATGAACGGACTCGTGCTAGATTGAGAAAAAAACTAGAAGCTGGAGATTTCGAAGATCGTATCATAGAAATCGAGATCGCGCATGAGACCATAACTGGTATGCAGATCCTGAGTCCCCTGGGTATGGATGATATCGGCATGAATATTAAAGATATGCTTAGTAATGCTATACCAAAGTCAAAAAAGCCTCGTAAGATGCCTGTGTCTGAAGCAAGGGAAGTATTGACCGATTCTGAAGCCCAAAAACTTGTTGATCAGGATGATGTCACGCGTATTGCCAGGGAACGAACAGAGAACCATGGGATCGTTTTTATTGATGAGATCGATAAGGTCGTGAATGGGAACAGTGGGCACGGACCTGATGTGAGCAGAGAAGGGGTCCAACGAGACCTATTGCCAATCGTGGAAGGAAGCAATGTAAACACGAAACATGGCGTGGTGGCCACAGATCATATCCTGTTCATAGCTGCTGGTGCTTTTCATATCAGCACTCCATCAGATATGATCCCTGAAATGCAGGGACGGTTTCCTATACGTGTAGAGTTAGATAAACTTTCTAATGAAGATTTTATTGAAATTCTAACACACCCAAAATCGGCACTTATCAAACAATACACAGCTCTTTTGAAAGCAGAGAATGTGGAATTAGAATTCAATGCATCAGCTATCAGAGCTATTGCTGAATTAGCCACAACAGTAAACAATAAAACTGAGAACATTGGCGCACGCAGACTTCATACTATTATGACCACATTGCTTGAAAAACCACTTTTTGAGCAACCAAAACGCAGTGAGAAGAAGATCAAGGTTACAGCAAAGTATGTAAAAGACGCCTTAGAAGGTATTGTAGAGGATCAAGATCTAAGTCGATATATACTCTAAAAGGAGAAACCATAAAACACTTTCTGCATATTTCTGATCATTCAAAAAAAGAATTATGGGATATTCTTCATCTTTCAAAAGAACTGAAAGAAAAATTTCATGGTCAGGCAGATTATTCTCCATTTCAAAACCAATCCCTGGCCATGATCTTTGCCAAACCTTCAGCCAGAACCCGGGTTTCCTTTGAGACAGGTTTTGAGTGGATGGGCGGTCATGCTCTATTCTTAGGCCCTAACGATATTGGGATCGGTAAGCGGGAAGCGATCAAAGATATATCCCGCTTGTTCAGTCGATATAATGATCTGGTCATGGCCAGGCTCTTCGACCATGACCATATCACTGAACTGGCCGAGTACGCATCTGTTCCTATTATAAATGGCCTAACTGATTATAACCATCCATGTCAGATCATGGCCGATATTTTCACTGTTTGGGAGCATCGTGCAGATCTGGAAGATCTTAAGGTTGTATATATAGGTGATGGAAATAATATCGTACATTCGTGGCTCCATTTGGCCATGCGATTTCCCATGCATTTTGTATGCTCTTGCCCGGAAGGATATGAGCCTGATCCTGATACGATTCAAAAGGCCAGGGATGTGGGTATCTCCAATGTAGAAGTGATCTATGATCCAAACCTTGCTGTTAAAGATGCAGATGTGGTCTACACTGATGTATGGGCATCAATGGGGAAGAAAGATGAAACAGATATGCGAGAAAAGATCTTTAAGGATTATCAGGTGGATGAATCTCTCATGGAAAGTTCAGGAAAACACACATTCTTTATGCATTGTCTACCGGCAGAGCGGGGTCGTGAAGTGACTGATGGGGTCATGGAAGCAGATTATTCGATCGTGTTTGACCAGGCAGAGAATAGGATGCATGTGCAGAATGCGATCATGGTGTATCTAAGTGAGAATAAATGAAGAGATTAATATGCTTGATTAATCTTAGTAGGTTTCTTTTTGCTTCATTCCCCTTGTCTCCTCAGGAGTTTCTAGGATATAAGTTAGGCGAAAAATTCACATACCATCATCAGGTCATAGATTATTTTGAACAAGTGGCGAGTACGGCGGACCATGTTCAATTGCTGCATTATGGCGACACCTATGAAGAGCGACCATTGATCATTGCTGTGGTGACTCATCCAGAGAATACGCAGACTCTCGAACAAATCCGAAACGATCATCTTATAAATTCCGGATTGGCCCCTGGAAATACATCCAGTAAGAAATTTGCCATAGTATGGCTGAGTTATTCTGTTCATGGGAATGAATCCAGCTCCACAGAAGCCGCAATGAAGACCCTTTTTGCCTTTTCCAATACATCTAATAAGACCACTATGGAATGGCTAAAACGAACTGTTGTGATCATTGATCCTTGCATTAACCCTGATGGACGTGATCGTTATGTTCAGTTTTATACAATGACAGGAAACCGTGAGCCAAATGTATCTTTACACACCCGAGAACACCAAGAGCCATGGCCAGGTGGAAGAACAAACCATTATTATTTTGATCTAAATCGAGATTGGATATGGCAGACCCAGATCGAAACCATACATCGAATCCCCATTTATAAGGCCTGGATGCCTCACATTCACGTTGACTATCATGAACAATACATTAATGAACCCTATTATTTTGCCCCTGCTGCTGAACCATTTCATGAAAGGATCACACCTTGGCAGCGTGAATTTCAAACCATTATCGGGAAGAACCATACCCGTTATTTCGATGAGAAAAATTGGCTCTATTTTACTAAAGAAGTGTTCGATCTTCTCTATCCCGGTTATGGAGATACCTACCCCATCTATAATGGAGCAATGGGGATGACCTATGAAAAAGCAGGTGGCGCACTTGGAGGATTGGCTGTTCGCACATCTGATGGAGATACCCTAACCCTGAGATCAAGGATCGATCATCATTATGTCACGGGTTTGTCCACGGTCGAATCAGCTTACAAGCACAGAGACCGAATCATTAACGAGTTCAAAGATTTCTTTAGCACGGGTGAAAATAATCCCGCTGGTAGATACAAGGCTTATGTTATGCAAGGTTCCAACATGGATGCAAAATTAAATGACCTATTGGATTGGCTTGATTTTAATGGGATCGAGTATGGTTTACCAGAAGATCCCCGGTCACGTTCATTAAGAGGATTAAGTTATAGAACCGGAAAGAATGAATCGTTCAAACTTGATGGAGAAGATATAATCATTTCCACGGCTCAAAAGAGATCTGTTCTAACAAATGTCCTTTTTGAACCCAATACTATTTACACCGATTCTCTAACCTACGATGTGACCGCTTGGTCTATTCCCTATGTTTATGGTTTAGATGCCTATGCGGTGGAAACTCCCATAAAGATCAAAAGTGATTTCGTGCGTAAGAAAATAGAAAAGAAATATGTTTGGGATACAAGACCATATGCATATCTAAATAAATGGGAATCTATCCACGATCTCAAATTCTTGTCTGATATATTAAAGAAAAAAGTTGTTGTTCGTGTTGCTGAAGAATCTTTTAAGATAAAGAAAATATTTTATGATCGTGGATCATTGGTGATCACACGCAGGGGGAATGAGCATTTAGGAAAAAAATTCGACGAAATAGTTAAAAGAGCTGCAAAAAAATATAACACGGACCTGGTCACCGTTGGAACAGGATTGGTAACAAAAGGAAAAGATTTTGGTTCAGGGAAAATGCGCGTAGTAAAAGCGCCGAGAATTGCTGTGCTGTCAGGGGACCAAGTAAGCAGCCGTAACTTTGGTGAGATATGGCATTTCTTTGAACAGCAAATAGAATATCCAATTTCTGTTCTTGATGCCTCTAAGGTTAGTTCACTTCCGTATAAAGAGATTGATGTGATCATCCTTCCGGAAGGTAATTATAGATCATTTGTCACTGAAATGAATGCAAGTGAACAGATCAAGAAACAAACATCCGCGACCAAACTGATCAAAAATCAAATACCAGGGAAATTACTTGATTGGATCAAAGATGGTGGTAGACTTATTGTAATAGGTTCGGCCATGGACAAGTTTGTGGACCAAAAAGGATACGGTCTGGTGAAATATGAATCAAAAGATGCTCAAAAGATCATGGAGAAAAAAGCTCAAAAGAAGAAATTAAGTGATCGGCTTACAAAGTATAAAGATCGCGACCGCAAAAAATTGATCGATAATGTATATGGCTCGATAATAAAAGTAAAATTGGATGGCTCGCATCCACTTGCCTTTGGATATGATAAAGACTATTTCTCATTGAAACAAAGATCGAAAATGTATCCTTATCTGCCAAAAGGGTGGAATGTGGGGACGTTAGAGAATTCAGATGCACATGTTGCAGGGTTCATGGGACATAGAATAAAAAAAGAAATGAAGAATAAGATTATTTTTGGTGTTCAGGATGTAAAAAAAGGGCGCATCGTTTATTTAGCCGACAACCCTCTTTTCCGCGCATTCTGGTATAATGGGAAATTATTATTTGGTAACGCTGTATTTATCGTGGGCGGATAAATACTTCTAATTACT
>DCMX01000099.1 GCA_002321855.1 Fidelibacterota bacterium UBA1611
TAATGGTCGCAGTCTTGGTCATCTATAATACAGTTAAACTATCAGTGCTTGCACGTGAGGAACTTATCAAGTCATTGGAACTGATTGGAGCTACCCGAGCATTTATAAAAATGCCTTTTATATTTGAGGGAATTATTGATGGTATACTTTCCGCACTATTTGCGTTCCCCTGTCTGTTCGCAACGGTTAATGTTACGAATTATTTAATTACAAACTTTACATCATGGCATATAAATCTATTAATTGATGCAACTATTTTCCTTTGGCTCATTTTATTAGCTGGCATTATTTCTGTATTAGGAAGTTACAGGGCCATTACAGGTTTACTCAAATAACACACAATTGATTGTCCTGTCGAGAGGGAGCTATTAATATTTAGTTTGAAATTTCTATTATCAATAAAATCACATAGGATACATTTTGGCAGAAAAAAAAGGAATTAAGACAAAAAAGCATACTAAAGTCAAAAAAGGAATCAACGCGTCGAAAAGATCAATTCAAAAAAATAATGATAGGATCAAGGAACTTGAGTTACAATTGAATGAATTGCAGGATAAGCAACTACGACTAAAAGCTGAGTTTGAAAATTTTCGAAAAAGAAAGCAACGAGAGATCTCTGAACTATTTCAATATGATGGTGAACGTGTTATTAAGGAAATGTTGCCACTCATAGATGATCTGGAGCGCATGGCAAAAGCGGCGGCTGAAGAACAAAATAATGAAGCTGAAGCATCATTATTCAAAGGTGCACAAATGGTTGAGTCCAAGATAAAAAAGTTTTTAGGGTTACATGAGATAATACCATTTGGAGAGGAGGGGGAAAGCCTAGATTCCGAATTACATGATGCAATGTTAACCCAGACCAACGAAGAAATGGACGACAATATTATTTTAGATGTATTTGAAAAAGGGTATCGTTATCGTGGTAAGGTCATTCGGCATGCACGTGTAATAGTCAATAAAAAATGAGAGATTATTACGAAGTTCTAAGTGTATCTGGTGATGCTTCTACCGATACTATAAAAAAGGCTTACCGGAAATTAGCCCTTAAGTATCATCCTGATAAGAATCCAAACGATAAAGAAGCAGAACGGAAGTTTAAAGAAGCGGCGGAAGCTTACAGCATCCTGAGCGATAGACAGAAAAGATCTCAATATGATCAATTCGGCCATGCGGGTGTGGGAATGGGTGGTGGCACCGGTGGATTTGGAGGCGGTGTTCATATGAACATGGATGATATATTCTCGCAGTTTGGGGATATTTTTGGAGGAAGTCCTTTTGAAAGTTTTTTTGGTGGAAACTCTAGTGGTAGATCTCAAAGAAAAGGTACTGATATACAGATAAAACTACCTTTGGACTTAGAGGATATATCCGCCGGAATAGAAAAAAAAGTTAAAATAAAACGTTCTGTATTAGCTGCAGATGTCACATTCAAAGACTGTCATACTTGTAAAGGTGCCGGCCAGGTAAGTCAGGTTACGCAAACTATTCTTGGGCATATGCGATCCACATCTGCATGTCCGGCATGTCAAGGTACTGGAAAGATGGTTGGCAATAGACCATCAGGTGTTGGTCCTGATGGTATGATTAGAAAAAATGAAACGATCAAATTAAAGATTCCTGCAGGTATTGAAGCTGGAAATTATATGACAGTGAGTGGACAGGGTAATGAAGATATCAATGGCCGATCTGGAGACCTGATAGTTGTATTTGATGAAAAAAGTCATGAGTATTTTATTCGAGATGGCGTGAATGTATTATTAGAAGCTACCATTCAGTATCCCGTAGCAGTTCTGGGCGGGAAAATTGATATACCAACACTGGATGGCCATGCACAATTGAAGATACCTTCAGGAATTCAATCTGGTCAAGTATTACGAATGCGCAGAAAAGGATTCCCACGTCTGAGGAGTAAATCACGTGGTGATCAATTAGTGAGGATCATGGTGCATACACCTGTATCGCTTTCGCGTAAGGATAAAAAAATTATTGAAGAATTGAAAGATAAACTGCCATCGATCAAAAATCCTTTTTCCAAGATAGAACTCTAATTACCTTTCTCCATCATGGGAGCGCATCGTTCTATGGTACTGAACTATATCTATCATTATTTGGTCTAATAATAAATATGAATGTTTATAATTCTTGCTAAATAGTCTTAAAAGATATAGGGCATTTGAAAATATAATTAAAACAAAAATCCGATATGGTATGATCTCAAAAACCGAGGATGCATGTGGACCCATACCAAGGTTAATCATGCATAGAAAAGGATGCGAATCTTCCCACCGGAATTATTAATATTAATACTAGTTAGAAGCAAGAATCGATGAAAGTGCCAAATATTGGAAAATTGAACGTGGATTTGACCATGTATTTACGAAATAAATATGGTCCTTATTTTGGAATAAAAAAATTAGATTAACGAAAAGGTAATGGTTAGAACAAAATCGTCATTTTTAGAAGTCATATTCCATTATGGTCCATAAATATGAATATAAGTAAAGAACGTATAACTGACCTGATAGAAGTGGGCATGGTGGTAGCAATAGTCCTCTTGGTTATTGTTATTTATGTCCCTGTTGCGATTTGGGAGGAAGAAAGGTCTTTTCGAATGGAGAGCCGTTTCCGGATGGGTAATCTTTATGATTTAGAGGTGTTTTACGAACAATTAACTGGCAGTTACAATCCTAACTTCCTTGAAGCAATGAATGTTGTGAACGCTGTTAGGGATTCTGTTGTGGCAGATTCACTATATATTGGTGAACAGAATCTCACATTATTTGGAAAAAATTATAATGTTGATGTAGCAGAATCTTTTGAGTTTGAGTATGATACTACGTTTGGTTTCAAACTATACCGTAGGGATACTATCTTGGATACTACTTTGAAAATTGTTATGTATTCAAATGAACTATCGAGAAATGATACGAGTTTTACGCAAAAAAAATACTTGGATGATTATATATCAGACCCAAATTTTATATCAATAATAAATAAGGAGCCGATTGAGCGTGTAGAACTGGTGGAGTATTATAAGACCTTTATACCAGATTCAAATACTAATTTTTGTCCATTGACCGGCAATAATTATGCTTTAACGTGGGATAATGAAAAAAAGGGATTACGTGTAGATAGTCCTATCGCAACAATCTATGAAGAACCTCGTTATTTTTTATTTTCCTTTAAGACTAACAGTCATGGTTTTATTAATGACGGAAATCGCAGTTGGGATTAATACAATAGTCCATGATAGGTATAGTCATATCCGATACTTTTCTTGTTTGTGGGGTTTGTACCGAAAATGAAGGTAAAAGAACTCTCAATAACTTAAAGCAGGTTCCGTATACCGAACCGATCAATAATCTCTTATATCTTGAGGGAGAATTGAATTCAATACTGGGCATTGCACTCCGTCGAGCAACTGAATATATACCAGTTAGTGGTCAGGATGTAGTAGTCGCAATTGATGATGATTTTGTCCATCACAGTGTTCTCGATACTGAGGTGGATCTTGCCCGTGAGGATTATTGGGATTATATAAATTGGATTGAGCAGAAAAAGAATCGACCTGAGAGTCAGGAAATATCCCTGTTTGGTCAGATCTATTTACCAGAGGAAACAAATATCCATATAGTCGCTTGTCCGATCCCGTTAACCAGAACTATCAAGCTCTCTATAGCAGAATTAGGTGGCAACCCATACTGGATGGGTCCTGCAAGTTCAGTCATTATTGACGCAGGTCATGTATCGGATGCGGCAATGATAAAGAAAAAAAAGAATCAATATGAATTTCATTTGGTTCAGAACTGTCGCTATGACCACGGTCTACTTTCCTTTACAGCAGGTATCCCTCGGATAATCAATGCCACACAACCTGATGATGTGATTCTAGCATCCTTTAGGCTTGTTGAATCAGACCTAGATGATGTACCAGTATATTCCCCGGGTAAATTAGGCCGCCAAGCTATTGCTGCTTGGGAATCGTCAGACCTGCGTCTGATGGAACCATTTGATAGTGTTAGTTTAGGTAGTGCATTATTATCTGATGAAGTCGTTTCTCATTTTGAGTTAAATATATTGTCTGAATTAATAATAAGTGGTGCAACCGGACATTCGTTTAACTTCTTTGAAGAACCTCAAGTTACAGATTTCCTTTTTACTGAGCTATTTTCAGATGAAAAAGAACCATATTTAGAACCAGTTCAGGTGTTAAAAGAAAATAGATCTGAAAAAGTTAGTCGTCCTATGTCTTCTGGAGAGATGCTTTGGCTATTTTTGGCTTTGATTTTTATTATGGGACTTTTCTTTGCCATGAACTATATCAAATTCCGAGAAGATATCAATAGACCACTCTTTGGTACTAAAAGTGAATACACTGTCAAGCGTTCAGCTCCGCGGAATATTATTTCAATTGTTGATGAAAAATCTGAGCATGACATGAAAATGCATCTGCATTCCAGGGCAGTTACATCTATCTTGGCAAAATTATTCTTAGAAACAGATTTGGAGCGATATAATAACTTGACAGTTACCAAGAGTTTTATCAGCCTGGAATATATGAGTGGCTTGAATCCGGATATAGAGCACACATTGGAACTGGAACCGACCAGCTATTCTGTAGAAGCAACTGGTGATGACAGTACAATGTTCTTATGGTACTACAGTTTTGACTTTCCTACATTAGAAAAAATAGATACCTTGGATGTGGGTCTGGATAAGGATCAATTCCTGGTACAGCTGGATACCATAATAGCGGATTATACATTGAAATATTTTGACCAAATCTACAGGACAAACCAAATCTACGAGCCTGTATTGGTCTGGGTTAGGAACAAAGATGATATTATCAAAGCTGGCTCACTATTATCCAAGGTTGGTTCACATGTGCTCCTTAGAAAATTCGTACTTTTCAATGAGGTTGATAGGCCAGAACCGAGAGCAGGTTTTTATATCTCTTTTATAGCAAATTAGTTAGTATCATGCAACTCTTGGCTGGTCGATATAAGGGTGCTAGGATAAAAACATCAACTAAAATGCCTTACCGTCCAACTTTATCTCGTATAAGAAAAAGTCTTTTTGACATATTGTTTCCTTTTAATTACCAAAATGTTTTGGATTTATTTTCTGGAACAGGCATACTAGGATTTGAAGCAGCCAGCCGTGGTGCAAATACAATCACCTTTGTTGAGAAAGATAGAAAAAGTATCCAATTGTTAGAATCCAATGCGAACCAATTCCCAGACATTGATTTCGTTTTCAATCAACAAGATGTGTATACTTTTCTAAACAATCCAAAATCATATGATTTGATTTTTGCGGATCCTCCCTATACTTCGAGCAATAATCATGAATTAGTTGAAACTGTCCTAAAAATATTAAATAAAAACGGTAAATTCATTTTAGAAACAAATAAACGTAGCCAACCTATGATGAATGCAATTGTTAAGAATTATGGAAATACTATTATAAGTATTTGGACGAAAGAATGAAACGTATTATTTATCCTGGCACATTTGATCCAATACATAATGGTCATATAGATATTGCTAACCGTGCATCACATTTATTCGATGAATTGATTTTTGTAGTAGCAATCAATAATGAAAAAGAGCCTTTATTATCTTCAGCTGAACGGGAAAATTTAATCACTCGATCTACAGTTCATTTAACCAATGTAAGAGTTGAGTCTTTTGATGGATTGGTGGTCAATTATGCCAAAAGATCTGGTGCGATTGCAATTATTAGAGGACTTAGACATGTCAGTGATTTTGAATTTGAGTTTCAAATGGCTATGATGAATTATAATTTAAACCCTGATATTACTTCGATGTTTATGATGCCCGATGAAAAATATATCCATTTAAATTCGACAATCGTAAAAGATGTTGCACGTCTGGGAGGAGATATAACCGATTATGTACCGGATATCGTAAAAAAAGTATTATTAGCTAAATACAAAGCCTGACTCTATTTAGATTCAGGGGTCATATTTTTCCTATAGAGGCTTTTTCATGCCAACCTATGATTATATTTGCAAAGAATGTGGGGAGAGGTTCGAGCATTTTCAAACAATGTCATCAGAACGATTAACACAACGCCCTGGTTGTGATCGAGGCATTTGTAATGTAATTCGGCTTATCAGTGGAGGAACAGGACTTATTTTTAAAGGTTCCGGATATTATCAGACTGATTATAAAAACAAGGGAAAAGATGATTCTTTATTAGATGGAAAAGAAAAAAAACCAAAAAAAGAAAAAAAATCACCTGAAAAGAAATCAACTGATAAGAAAGTTAAGGTCAAATGAATGTATTCTCAAAAATCACGATGGAAAATAGTGGGTTACAGGTACCCGATTATCCAATAATTCCATACATCGAAGGTGACGGTATAGGATCGGATATATGGTCCGCCGCTGTCCACGTTTTTGAAAATGCGGTCGAAAAAGCTTACAGCGGATTAAAACAGATAAAATGGTTGGAAGTTCTTGCTGGTGAGAAAGCCTTTAACAAAACAGGGGAGTGGTTGCCTCAGAAAACACTTGATAATATTTTAGAAAATATGATTGCTATAAAAGGTCCCTTGACAACACCTGTTGGAGGTGGAATACGATCATTAAATGTGGCGCTACGCCAAAAACTTGATCTTTTTGCCTGTGTTCGCCCTGTGAAATGGTTTCCCGGTGTGCCTTCCCCAGTAAAGCACCCAGAATTTGTTAATATGGTCATATTTCGAGAAAATACTGAAGATATTTATGCCGGTATAGAGTGGATGCATGGAACGAATGATCTCGAAAAGGTAAAAGCTTTTCTTTTAAATGAGATGAATGTAAAAAATATTCGTTTTCCTGACACAACAAGTCTGGGACTGAAACCTGTATCTAAGGAAGGAACAGAACGGCTAGTTCGTGCAGCAATAGAATATGCTTTTTCTCATGATAGAAAGACAGTTACACTGGTGCACAAGGGAAATATTATGAAATTTACCGAAGGTGCTTTTTGTGATTGGGGATATCAGGTAGCGAAGAATGACTATAGTTCCGATGATTTGGATGGTGGACCATGGCAAATAATCAATAAGGGAGGGAAGATGTTGGTCATTAAAGATATGATTGCTGATGCTTTTCTTCAGCAGATACTTCTTCGTCCCGCTGAGTATGATGTTATTGCCACCTTAAATTTGAATGGTGATTATATTTCTGATGCACTAGCAGCCATCGTGGGTGGAATCGGCATTGCGCCAGGAGCAAATATAAATTATACCACTGGACACGCCATTTTTGAAGCGACACATGGCACTGCACCAAAATATACCGGTCAAGATAAAGTAAACCCCAGTTCGATTATATTATCCGGTGTAATGATGATGGAATACATGGGATGGCAAGAAGCGGCTGACCTAATAGTATCTGGTATGGAAGGTGCGATTCAGGCCAAACGAGTTACCTATGATTTTCATCGACTCATGGATGGAGCTACCAAATTGAAATGCTCTCAATTTGGTCATGAGATAGTATCCAAAATGCCATAATAGTATTTAAGTTTATAATCTATCTATATGAATTATTTAGGAGAATAATTCATCATTAGTATTATGTTTATCGATTTTACTCAGGTTGAACTTTTTGCCGGTAAGGGCGGTGCTGGAGCTGTATCCTTTCGTAAGGAAAAATATATTCCAAAAGGTGGCCCTGATGGTGGTGATGGTGGACGTGGCGGGCATGTATTGTTCAAGGTAGATACTGGTCTGCATACTCTCCATGATATTCGTTATAGAAAGAAATATCAAGCAGAAAATGGTCACCATGGTGGTGGTAGTAACAAAACCGGCCGTAACGGCACAGATATTCTTATCCCAATTCCGCCAGGTACATTGATTCGAAGAAAGAATGAAGAAAATCTTCTTGCGGATTTGACCAAAGATGGCCAGAGTTTTATTGCGTGTCAAGGTGGACAAGGTGGTAAAGGGAATGCACGTTATAAAACAGCCACTCAACGGGCACCCCGAACAGCCCAAAAAGGAACACCAGGTGAGTCCGGCTTCTTTGATATTGAATTGAAGATTTTGGCAGATGTGGGTTTAGTAGGTTTTCCAAATTCAGGAAAATCGACATTACTTTCGAAATTGTCTGCTGCAAAACCTAAAATTGCAGAATATCCCTTTACAACACTGGAACCCCAACTAGGTATTGTTAAATATGGTGAATACAATTCATTTGTCATGGCGGATATTCCCGGATTAATTAAGGGAGCAAGTGACGGGAAAGGGCTCGGTCTTCAGTTTCTGAAGCACATTGAACGTAACAAAATTCATATATACATTATCGACGTTCAAGAAAAATTCCCTGAAGATACATTAGAAGCATTGAAAAAAGAATTGGCTCAGTTTAACCAAAACCTATTGCGCAAGCCTTATTTGATATGCCGGTCTAAAATGGATCTCGATATTGATTTGTCAGATGGCTGGAAATCATTTTCACATGAGTTTACGGATATTTCAGCTATTAGTGGGCAAGGCTTAACTGAGCTTGTTCAAAAAATTGCGAAACTTATAGATTTTAAGAACTGATTATACCCTCATTCTGAATATTTTGAACCTGCCAAGGATAGTTCGCTATCTTGTGTGCTCGCTGCGTAAGATGTAACTATAAATGTAATGCAGTAGTTGGTTGGGATACAGTATGAAAAGATGTAAAGCCGTTTTGGAGGTAAAGGTGAACCAAGGTAATTTCAATATTAAATATTTTAGTTTGGAGAGATGGCCGAGTGGTTGAAGGCGCTCGCCTGCTAAGCGAGTAAGGGGTTTATAGCTCCTTCGAGGGTTCGAATCCCTCTCTCTCCGCAGGTTTTTATGACGATGCCTCCTGTAGAATGGGGGCATTTTTGTTT
>DCMX01000098.1 GCA_002321855.1 Fidelibacterota bacterium UBA1611
GACCTCTTCCTTACCAAGGAAGTGCTCTACCACTGAGCTACGTAGGCACAGCCGAGCGAGTGATGGGGATCGAACCCACATCACCAGCTTGGAAGGCTGGGGTTCTACCATTGAACTACACTCGCATGGTGGGGAGAGAAGGATTTGAACCTACGAAGGCATACGCCGGCAGATTTACAGTCTGCTCCCTTTGACCACTCGGGCATCTCCCCTGATACTTATTAGTCCAATTTATATCTTTACCCTCTCAAATGAAACCTGAGCCACCGAGAGGACTCGAACCTCCGACCGACTGATTACAAATCAGTTGCTCTACCAACTGAGCTACGGTGGCAATTCGTTGAAAAATATCTCAATTAAGTTTTAGTTTGGTATTTTATGAATATATGTACCAATCTTCAGAAGATAATGGAAGAAGAGGTACAGCCTCTTAAGCTACATATATTTTACAAAATATATCAATCCAATATTACTACACAATTTCCATACCAGGAATAGTGGCATAATTGTTGCTGCTATACTTTTTTTATTTTATACCCTTTGATTGTATCCTCGACGACAAAGCCATGTTTTTCTATCTCATTACGCAATCCATCTGCAATAGCCCAATCCCCTTTACCCCGTGCTTCCTTACGTAGTTTAGCCAAAGAAATTATTTCTGGAGGTATAATCTCCATTTGAGGAAGCAATCCAAAAATATTCTCAAATGCATCAATAAAGTTTTTTGTTTCTAACAATAATTCCGGGGATTCTTCGCTCCTATCCATTTTTTTATTTACTTTCTTCATCCAGTCAAAATACACAGCAAAAGCTCTTGGGGTATCAAGGTCATCATTCAATGCAGAGCAGAATTGATGGAATTCATTAGGAAAAATCAATGCGTCATTTGATATCAACTCATTCTGTGTAACGCGTTCTTTAAAATCTGATAGTCTATGAAGTACCTTATCAGCTTGGTATTTTTTGGCACTGGAAAATATTATTTTGGTACGGTAATGGCCTGAGAGTAATTGATATCTAATATTTTCAGCAGAAAAACCCATATCTCTAAGGTCAGTTATTCGATAATAATTTCCCATGGATTTACTCATTTTTCTTCCTTCAACCAACAAGTATTCTGAATGGAGCCAGAAATTCACAAAAGGTTTACCCCTTAAATATAAAGACTGTGCAATCTCATTTTCATGGTGCGGAAACTTATTGTCCACTCCTCCACAATGGAGATCAAAATGTTCGCCAAGATACTGAATGCTCATTGCAGAACATTCAATATGCCAGCCAGGGCGACCTGGCCCCCAGGGTGAATCCCAATATACATCTCCATCATCTTTCTTCTTACTTTTCCATAATACAAAATCCTGTGGCTCATCTTTTTCATATTCATCGTTATCCATTCGTTCTGTAACTCGCTGTTCAGATAATTTAATTCGAACCAGTCTTCCATAATCAGGATCACAACCTATATTGAAGTAAACGGAACCATCATCATTCTTATAAGCGTATCCTTTGTCCAATAATTGCGAAATCATTTGAATCATCCCAGGAATATGTTCTGTTGCTCTTGGATATACATTTGCCGGAATTATCTTTAGCCATGCCAAATCCTTGAAGAATTGATCAGAATATTTTTTGGTAATCACATTAAGTGGCTTATGCTCTTCGCGTGAACGATTGATGGTTTTGTCATCTACATCTGTTATGTTCATAACATGAAATACATTATACCCTCTAAAAAGAAGATACCGCTTCAATAAATCCTCAAATATAAAGGTTCTAAAGTTACCAATATGTGCTTCATCGTAAACTGTGGGACCGCACGTATATAGACCAACTTTATCGTTTTGTATTGGTTTGAAGATTTCTTTTTTCCGAGAGAGACTATTGTAAAAACACAAAGGCATTATAAACTCATTTCCAGGATACAACTTATAAGTTTTACAAATGATAGCCCATCAGCTTTCGCTGCTATTGGAACTAAACTAGTGGATGTCATACCGGGCAATGTATTCATTTCTAGAAAAAAACACTTACCTTCTTTATCCAATAAATAATCAGCACGTCCATATACCTGGCACTCCAAAGCTTTAAATAATCTTTTAGTATTTTTTTGGATTTCTATTGTTAAATATTGACCTAATTCTGCTGGACAAATATATTCGCTCATCCCAGGTGTATACTTACATTCATAATCATATAATTCATGTCTGGAGCGAATCTCAACAATCGGGAGAACCTTTTCACCAAGAATTGTAACAGTTATCTCTCGTCCACGGACGAATTTCTCAGCGATAATATTATCGCTATACTGCATTGCATGATTAATTGCTTCAGACTTACTATTTATGTTACGAACAATTGAAAGGCCTACAGTGCTACCCTGGTCATTCGGCTTTATTACCAACGGGGTATTCAAGGATAGCACATCATCGATACTATGAATAATTTCCCAATCTGGGGTCAATAAACCAAGGCTCCGGGCTACATTTTTGCTTTTGTCTTTGTTTATACACAATGACGAAGCAAAAGCTCCAGACCCAGTGTATTTAATGTTATTCTTATCCAACCAGGCCTGGATTATCCCATCCTCCCCCACCGTACCATGTAATCCATTAAACACAAGATCCGTTGACCGTAA
>DCMX01000246.1 GCA_002321855.1 Fidelibacterota bacterium UBA1611
GGTCCGCTATCTTTGGTGTAGTATTTATTAATGGTTGTTCCTCCATTAGAACTACTTTTACCTGATTTGCGCCATTTCCCAGAAGTACTATTGGAAGATTTCTCATCTTCATCATCTCTATCTGATTTTCCGAACAGGGTCCCAATGATAACCACAAAGATACCTGCAACAATAGCGGCACCAATGGCTGTGATACAGGCGTCACGTTTTGCTTCTACTGCTTCTTCATCAATTTTGGTAGATGGACCGGGCTCCACTCCATCTTTTGAGACCGCTGCTTTTTTCTGTTCCGTGGTTCGGCTAGCAGTGATCAGTCCTACATCTGAATTTAGGACATCGACCGTATAATCAAGATCCTGAAGTGCGTTAATGGATGCTTTAAGAGCGGTTTTCATATCAGCAGAAAAATTTCGGGTCTGCAGGGTTCGTGCTACAGCTGTGGATGGTTTAGATTTAGGTGGTACAGCATATAATGATAATGCTGATGAAAGATAAATGATCAGGGAGATATATAGTAATCTTCCATTAACTGTCCGAGGCTTAACAAGACAGCGCATTATTTTAGTATTTCAGGCTCTGATAATTAATGATTGAAACATTGTTATTCTCATCGAAAGTAATGATTACCGTCAGCGATTTTGACTCAGTGGTAGCATTTGCGGAAGTTCTAGAACTTACACCACCAAATAAAAAGACCCAGATTCCCTGACCAAGAGTACGTGCTCCATAGGTTGAAGAAGCCACTGCAGATTGGCTACTGCCTATTTTATCATAGGTCCAAACCTCATTTCCTTTTGAACCTTTGGTAACGATGTTCGGTGATCCAAGGACTGATAGAACCTCTGCCTGGCTCATTCCTTTTTGGATTTGGCTTTGAACTGTACCAAGGGTCAAATTGTCGTTCTGCTCCAATATTGGCGAGGGAGGCGGAATTGAACCGGTACAGTTAAAGAATATGGTTCCCATTGTGAGAATGATAATAAGATCTTTCATATTGTTCCTACTCTCCTGTCTTGTGATACGTAGTTTATGAAATATAATCCTATTTGTTCCATATATCTATGTCAGGGAGTCTGAATATTTTCCTCCTATTTTGTCTGGTTCAAATGTTTGAACTAATAGGTTAATATTTTGTTGATGCTATGGCTCGATCAGTAAATTCGCGCCTTTATTTAATTTAAAATACTTGGAGAAATTTGATATGGTAAAGATAAACGTGATCATTATGGGTGCCGCTGGTCGTGACTTTCATAATTTTAATACTTATTACCGGGATAATGACCTGTATCAAGTGGTAGCCTTTACCGCAACGCAGATACCAAATATTGAAGGTCGTTTGTATCCTCCTGAACTGGCTGGTGATCTTTACCCGAAAGGAATCCCGATCCATGATGAAAGTGAATTGGTAAGCTTGATTCAAACTCATCATATAAATGAGGTCGTTTTTTCATATTCCGATATACGACACACGGATGTGATGCATTTGGGCTCAATGGTTAATGCTGCCGGTGCTGATTTTAAGATGATGGGTATATCTCGTACTGCTATCAAAAGCACGAAACCTGTGATAGGTATATGTGCGGTAAGAACAGGGTGCGGTAAGAGCCAAACCACCCGAAAAATCTCCGAGATCTTCAAAAGTGCTGGCATGAAAGTAGCCGTTATCAGGCATCCCATGCCTTACGGGGATCTTAGCGCCCAGGCTGTACAGCGTTTCAGTAGTCTTGACGATCTTGAGAAACACGATTGCACGATTGAGGAAATGGAAGAGTACGAACCACATATTAATCGGGGGACCATCGTATATGCGGGAGTGGATTATGAGGCCATCGTTCGTGAAGCAGAACAGGTAGCAGATGTAATCCTTTGGGATGGTGGTAATAATGATATGCCCTTTTACCAAACAGATTTACTCTTTGTGGTTGTAGACCCTCATCGCAGTGGTCACGAGACTCAATACTATCCCGGAGAGACCAACCTTAGAATGGCAGATGTGGTCATTATCAATAAGATAAAGACCGCGAACCCAGAAAATGTGGAGGAACTACGCACCAGTATTGCACAAATTAATCCAAAGGCAAAGGTCGTGGATGCAGCCTCACCTGTTACAGTCGATGACCCTGGTATAATAACTGGGAAAAGAGTTTTAGTGGTGGAGGATGGCCCCACGCTCACACATGGTGAAATGAAGTACGGTGCCGGTGTAGTAGCCGCCAATCAGTGCGGAGCTCTTGAATTGGTCGACCCAAGACCTTTTGCCCAGGGTTCTATTGCAAGAACGTTCGATCATTATCCAGATATTGGTATGGTACTTCCGGCAATGGGTTACGGGAATGATCAGGTCCGTGATTTGGAAACGACGATCAATAACACTGATTGTGATGCGGTAGTTATAGGTACACCAATTGATCTGCGCCGAATCGTTAATATCAAACACCCATCCACTCGTGTTACCTATGAATTAGATGAGCTTGGCGATAACAAGTTGGATAAAATCCTGAGCAAATTCACAACTTAAGCCTATGATCAATCAGTAGATATTTTTGTAAAGGAAATAAATTTTGTATAAAGTGATCAATTGGTATTTTGAACATTAATTTTTCAGTTAGTTCAAAAAATCATTGATTCTGTTTTTTAGTTCTTGCCGGGTCGTTCGGTATGGTCCCAGGTCAGAAGGTTCAATTCCCCACCCGTTAAAAGGATCATCAACATTCCAGTGAATTCGTTTTACCTTTTCGGGAAAGTCAGGGCAGACCTTTTTGGCATTATCACAAACTGTTATGACAATATCTATATCTTTGTTCAAATATTTATTAATGCTGTCAGATGTGTGTTTTGAGATATCTATTCCCCACTCAGACATGACCATTATAGATGCAGGATGAACCCGTGACGGATGACTCCCAGCACTGTAGACATCGAAAAGATCTCCGGCCATATCCCGGAGTAGACCTTCAGCGATCTGGGAACGGCAACTATTACCGGTGCAAATAAATAGCACACTTTCTTTTTTTACCATTGAAATTTTCTAAATGGTGTGTTGTTTTGCTTAATTATATCCATTCATTCTTTTAGACCATTTTCGGGTCTTGTCGCAGATTGATTTTTTTTTGCTGAACAATCATATGCAACATCAAGAACACAAAAGTCATTATTCCCAACTCTCCAATGAGCTTCATAGAACTAATTTACAAATGCTAAAACAATTTATGGCATTGAACAAAATATCAAAGTGGAT
>DCMX01000050.1 GCA_002321855.1 Fidelibacterota bacterium UBA1611
TGCATACCATCATCTTTATTTTTTATAACCCATTCATTAAATACTCTCGTTGCTGACTTCATTTATTTCAACATTACTATCTTTTTAGTTTGCCTGAAATTTCCAGCCTGTACCATATAATATTCTCCATAACCCTATAGTAACAACAGGAATGACAAATACGATTAGATATCCCCATGTCAAGGTACCGTATCCTTTGGCGATCAATCCAACAAGCCCAACAGCATTTGCTACAAAAATTGAAATAATTAATAATGCGATTCCGATCGCTAAACGAGATTTGTTCGTCAACTGTGGATAAACAGCTACAATTCTTTCATTAAATCCGTGAATTAAACCTACTCCAGTTTCAATAAATGTCCCGAACAAGACTATCTGGAAAATAAATTTCAAAGAATCCCAACCCAGTTCATTTAAGATTAAATTTACAGGAACTGATGCATCCAGTACTTTAGGATACTGACTTAGCATTGATAGGAACATCAGAAAAGCTGGAACCATACCGATTACACCGGCAATCAAACCTGAAATAATTGCTTCTTTGCGGGTTTCAATATGCCGCACACAAAAAAGAATTGCCGGCGCAAGACCAATATTATAGGCAGCATATTTTATTCCGCCTATTATCCAAGTCGTGTCACTGGATTGTTTGTAAAAACTCATTCCAATCGTATCACTAAAACGGGAAAACACGGCTATGAACATTATCATAAATACAGCGTATAATATAACGGACCATAAAGAAAATAATTTTTCAATCAATGAGCTACCATAGAAAACAATCAAACCAACCAACACCATCATAATAACTATCCCTAAAATATTAGGGATGTCAAATATATCGTGGATTATTTCTCCGGAGGCAGAGCCCATAACAGAAACGACCAGAATCACTCCAATCAGGTACAATACTTCATAAATTGTCCATGCTTTCCCAAGTAAAACCCTAATGAATGAACGATATTCATAATTGTGCCCACTACGAGCCAATTCAAAACAAACTGCCAGAACAAAACTCCAAATAATTGTAGCCACAGCCATATTCATTAAGCCGGCGATTGGGCCCGCGGTAAGAAAAAATTCAACCAATTCTCGCCCAGTACCATATCCTCCGCCAATAATCAACGATTGAAAAATGAATCCGGGTAAAAAGTATTTTTTAATGAATATGCTATTCATTTTTCATCTTAATAATTTTAATTGAACTTATTGGAAAAATCATCCACTTAATCTAACTCCCGCCCCTACAAACAAAAAAACCCGCTACTTGGCGAGGGTTGATCGTTAAAATGTGAATTCTATATTATTATCTATAATCCAATTTCTACCTTTCAGGAGAGTCCGCATGAAGTATTTGCAATTTACCTTCAGTCATTATCATTCCAAGCTTCCAAGTATATATATCTTTCAACCAATGGGGATCCACACGATATTTTCCAGTTTGCTTATGCATCGTTTTTTCTATTATACCTTCTTTTGCATATCTTTTAGTGCCCATCATTTTTTTAATAACAGATTCCCAAGTCTTGTCCCCCATTAATTCACCTTTATCATAGTCTGGTTTACCTTCCCACATTTTATCAAATGATTCTTGCCAAGCCTTCCCATATGCTGCTCCAGAATAATATTCTTTCTTATCTTCCAAAGTCATTATACAGAATTTTTCCATCTCTGCATCCTTTTTAAAGAATGCAGTTTTGAAATCATTTAGTGTCTTAGTCTTAATGCCTTTGTTGTCTATATCTACCTGTTTAGCAATCTCTTTTAATTTCAAATCTTTCCAATAATCAAATTTTAAGGGTGCATTACCTGCTGCACCAGTTTTCCTAGCATTTAATAAACAGAGCTCAGGGTCAAATGATCTTTTAGTATCTTTTGCATATCCATATAATTTCTCCATTTCTGTATCTGTAACATCATCAATTGTTTCAGCTATTTCAATTTCCTTTTCTACTTTATTCGCGATGGATATTGAGGAGATTAAAAGTAAAATCAAGGATACTTTTCTCATGGTGAGTCCAAATTTAGAAAAACTAAACCACAATGTGTGCGGGCTTGTTGTTTTAAAGAATAATACTATGAGTCACACCAAAACGCTGATCTTTTTATTGCTTGTTCCTATCTATTCATTCCCGCAAGATCTGATCATTCAAGACGTAGAGACCGGGGAACCCTTGCCTGGTGTGAATGTTTATTCTGGTTCAACTGGTACCACGACCGATACAAATGGAGTTTGCAGCCTGGATGAATTCTATGATGATGATGAGATCACGGTCTCCCATATCGGCTATGGGAAGACAAAGTTCAAAAAAAGTGAGATACCAGATACACTTCATCTAAAAATATCGACCATTCCGATCAGCGGCATCAGTGTTCTAAGTCTAAAGTCAAAAAAACAAAGAAGAAGGTTCAGGAAATTAGAGAGGGATGTTATGAAGGTTTATCCCTATGCAGTTCTGGTGGGCAGGTTACTGGATGAAAATTCAGCGATATTGGACAGCCTGGGTGAGCTCTCTTATTTTAAGGGTAAGAGAGAAAAGAAAAAGGTTTTTAGGTCCATCGAAGATCAATTAATAGAAAAATATGGGAACAGGGTTCGTAGAATGACAAAGCACCAGGGTAGAATACTTACGAGGCTCATAGATAGGGAAACAAGCTTAACATCTTATAAAATAATCAAAGATTTCAGGACCGGTTTCACTGCGGGATTTTGGCAGCTGACCGCTCGCTTATTTGGCCATAATCTAAGATCTGAATACGATCCAAGTAAGGGTGAAGATAGGCTGATAGAACATATCATAATCACACTGATCCATCAAGAAGACCATGAACCACCGGACAGTTAATATATTCTGGTCAGGATGTACAGTATCATTTCAAAAGTAACATCTTCCTGGTCTGACTAAAACCTTTACCCCTAACTGTGTACAGGTAAACACCCGCCGGCACAGGCTGACCGAAATCATTAACAGAGTTCCACTGGATAGACCTGTAACCCGCTAACTGGTAATCATCAGTTAGGATCATCACCTGTCTCCCGATCATATCATAAATAGTAATGTTCACAATTCCATTCTCGGTCAGGTCATAGTGGATCGTAGTTCTTGGGTTAAAAGGGTTGGGGTAGTTATTATAAACTTGAAACTTTTCAGGTATCCATTCCTGACCTTTCTGAGATAGAAAGGCTGTGTTAACAGCTCCAGGTGAACCATATTCTTCCGATGCGGCCCAGTTTGTTCCCAGGGCATTATCTTCATCAGGGTCGATCAACTCTAAGGTTGGACCATTCCCATCTGGAATATCAGGCCAGGGATCGGAGTCATCATAGTGTACCGTATCCATTAAGGTTCCGATTGGATCAAACAACCTGACCAATTCTCCACCCCCATCCAAACCAAAACCAAGGTCTCCTACTATATTAGGAACATCCTGGAAGATCGCCTTAAAGGCTGCTGTATCATTGCACAGAACAATATATTGATCCGGAGCAAGGGAAAGCCCTTCAGGGATCGTGAACACATGATCGTCATTCTCATCTTTGAAAACCCAATTATCTATATCAATTATTTCGGAGGTCGGGTTGTATAGTTCCACCCAATCACCCGGGTCATTGTCATCAGCTCCATTATAATTGATCTCATTTATCACGAGTGTCGAGCCTGGCAGCGATTCATGCTCTATCGTATACTCATAGAACTCACGCTCTGCAAATTGTGGACTTAGAACCAATGCATCATCATTGCTTGCTCTGATATAATATCTTACATGATTTCCTGCATCCTGAAACGGAATAATACCACCAAAAATAAAATCGTTCGATTCTCCATCATCATGCTCACCATCATCGAACATGGGGAAAGACATGAACCGAGGATCTGATTGACTCTGTGAAACCATAAGCTCCACTAAAGCGGCACCTGTTATCACTGCCTGAACAATAACATCATCTCCTTCATTAGGTTCAATATTATCCTGATTGACATAAGAGATCACAGGTGCTGTCTTGGAGATCTCTTCATGGCCTAATAAAAATTCGATGCGCGCATCGACCGTGGAAGTGATACCGCACCAGTGGGCCTCATCAGGTGTTATCAGATAATTATCGACATTGTAACGAAAATATTGTCCCTGTCCGAATGATGGAAAAAGATTTGGATCATTCTCAGCGAATATTTCTATTGAATCTTGCATCTCATAGGCAAGGTCCTGCATGAATTGGGTATTGTAAATATCATTTATGATCGTACGAAGGTGAGCAGTGTATATCATTTTATATAATGGGACGCTCATTAGTTGGCTAAAAAGTGGTCGCTCACTATTATTTTCAAACAAAAAAGGATCCCAGTAATAGACCCAGGATACATCACCACCCATTCCAAGAATATCATTGATCTGGGCACCACCAAAAGTATGGTCCTTATCCCAGGGTATGATCTCGAACTGACCAGATAACGAATTTTTATAAAGATAATAATTGTGCATGTACAATCCTGTGTAGGAGTCCAGGTCAGGCATAACGTTGGATGATGCAAAATGCCACAAGACCCTATCCACATTCAACATGGTCTCAATACTATCAAGGCCAAAGTTCAAAGTATAGATCAAATCCAAGAGGTCGGCCCAACCAGCACCGGATTTGAGTTCATAACCTTTTACATATTCATAGGCCGTAGAGTCAGTACCATACCAGCGTAGATCAGGAAAAGCAAAGTACGGTTCCCCAAAGTGAAACTGTGGTTCACACTTGAAGAATGTCCCTTCATTATTGCCAAAGTGTTTACTCAGGAACGGTTTATTGACCGATTCAACAGCAACGTATAAACCTAATAACTCACCGTTCACAGAAACATTTATATACCCGACCTCGGATGTGGGTAGATAGTACCCTTGTGTCAAATATCCGATGGATTCTCTAACAAAGGTGGCATCAAATATGGAATTGGATAGTTTTACTTTACTATACCCAAGCAGGTCTTGTTCATCATGGATCAGGTCAAGATCAATATTCAGGGGAAACTTGGGACTTCCCACTGCTTGTGTCCACCAAAATGTTGAATTACCCTTATAGCGTACTCCTACACTATCTAAAGTATCACCATTAAAGATAATGTTGGCTAACTCGTAGGTCTTATCATCCATCTCCCATCTATCTTGTAAGATCTGATCATAGTCAGCATCATAGAATTGGATGTCCAGCATATGGACTTTGTATGGGTCAAAGAGATCTTGGCCAAAAAGAATTCTTCCAAATAAAAGCAGATATAATAACCGCATCAATATTGTGCCTTATTCCTAATACCAATCTAATGATTGCGTCCCTCGCGAACAAAATTCTCCTATCGATAGATCGTGTTACCGATTCTTATATGAAAAGTTATTAATAAGATTGGGACAAAAAAGCTCAGTTAAGATTATGTCTATATTTTTCGGTTTAACAATTTAGCTAAATTATTTTCAGTGGTTTTGAGTTAAAAGTACCAAAATGCAAATAAACAATATTCGCGCAAAAAATATTGATTATTTCAATGAAAATTAGATTTTTTTCACAATACCGCTTGTTTGATTTTATAGACATTTTCTATATTGCGTCTAGCCAACAGGGCGAATTATTTCGCTTACATTTGTCAGCCTCTTAGTTCTTTTTAGTAAATACGGAATACATATATCACCCATACCAAGGGAAAGAGCAAATGGCAGAAGCAATAGAATTAAATCTACCACTGAGTGAACCGAATAAAGGTTCTGTTGAACCAATAATTCAGCCGATCCTGGACCAACAAAAAAATTCAGAAAAAACTGATATACCTAAGAATTATCATATCAGTTCTTACTATAATGATGACGATCTTGGAACAAAAGTTTTACAACAAAAATATTTGGCACCCTGGGAAACACATCCATGGGACATGTGGGTTCGTCAATCCCAAGCATTAGCTTCAGTTGAAAAAACAAAATCACTACGTAAAAAATGGGGTGAAAAATTTCAATTCATACTTGAAAATTTCAAATTTGTGCCTGGTGGCAGGATCATGCATGGGGCTGGAAGGGAAGATATTACCACGACCTTGAACAATTGTTATGTGGTCGGTATCAAAGATGACTCTATTAATTCCATTTATGAAACTATTATTCATGAAGCACTAACTTATAAATATGGTGGGGGCTGCGGTCATGACCTATCCATTCTTCGTCCTGCAGGTGATAATATCAATGGAACTGGAGGTAATTCCTGCGGACCTACCGGATTCATGAATCTTTTCAGCGAGAATACCAATACCATAGCACAGCATGGACGTCGTGGCGCAAATATGCAGACCCTGAGGGTAGATCATCCAGATATTGAAGAATTTATCGAAATCAAAACCGGCGACATTAATATGGTTAAATATTCTAATGTATCCGTTCTACTTACACATAAGTTCATGGACGCAGTAACAAGTGATGAGGATTTCGATCTTCACTATGATAATAAAGTCTACAAAACCGTTAGAGCAAAAGAACTATGGGACAAAATCATTCTTAATGCCCATAATAGTGCTGAACCAGGCTTACTTTTCTGGGATACTATGACAGATCATCATAATGCTGAGTATTGTTCACCCTTGGTCTCAACAAATCCTTGTGCTGAACAACCCCTCCCCGATGGTGGTTGTTGTAATCTAGGCGCGGTCAATCTAGACCGATTTGTAGATCATAATAAGAACTTTTTGATTGAAGAATTCAAGGAAACAGTTACTATAGCCACACGCTTTCTTGATAATGTTATTGATTATAATATGAATAGGCACGCTCTTGAAGAGCAAAAGATGAACGCCAATAATGATCGCCGTGTTGGCTTGGGAATCTTAGGATTGGGTGATATGCTTGTGCGTATGGGAATAAAATATGATAGTGAAGATGCTTTACAGACCGTAGAGCAAATCATGTCCATATTTCGCGATACTACCTATGAAACCAGTATAGAATTATCACAGGAAAAAGGTCAGTTCCCAAATTTTAAATGGGAAGGCTACAGTAAAAGTAAATTCATTAAAAATCTGCCAAAATCAATAAAAACAAAAATAAAAAAACATGGTATCCGTAATTGCACATTAACCACGGTTGCTCCAACTGGAAGTGGGGCGATCGTAGCAAGAGTGACTTCTGGGATTGAACCAATTTTCGCAACATCATACAAGCGCCGAGTGAAAAAGAATGATGGGTATGGAAAGAAATTTGATGAATACACTGTTTACCATCCAATTATTCAAGAACTTTTTGGGAATGATATAAGTCTACCTAATCACGTGGTCACTGCTCATGATATAGACCCCTATTTTAGGGTAAAGATGCAGGGTGCTATTCAAAAATATATCGACTCATCCATATCATCCACAGTAAACCTATCGAAAGATATCACTGTAGATACAGTGGCTGACATTTATATGACCGCCTATAAAAATGGACTAAAAGGAATTACTGTATATCGTGAAGGCAGTCGTGAAGGTATCTTGATCTCAAATGAGCAAGTAAATGAAGACAATAATCAAGAGGTAACTAAAACCGCACTAGGTAAAGAAGATGTTAGGGTTGAAAAACATCCCCGACATCGTCCTAATCAAACAAAAGGTGTGACCCGTCGAATCAAGACTGGCGAAGGTACACTTTATATCACTATCAATAAAGATGAAGATGGTTTGTGTGAAGTATTTACAACTATTGGAAAGGCAGGCGGAAATGCCGCGGCACAATCGGAGGCCATTAGTCGATTGATCTCGTTGGCCTTACGATCTGGTGTCAACCCTGAATCAGTTGTTCGTCAATTGAAAGGTATCTCTGGGCCCAATCCAACCTGGGAAGACGGACGCTTAATTCTTTCTACACCTGATGCTATAGGTAAGGCTTTAGATGACTACATCCGCGAAAATCAGGATCAAAGCAAGGATATGCAAGATGAAAGAAGAAACCAAAAATTACTAATCACTATGGCTACAACACCAGATGAGACCAATCAACAGAATCAAGAGTCATTAATTCCAGACGGATTCATGCTATGTAAAAAATGTAATAATTATACTGTGTTTAATGAAGGCGGATGCCAAACCTGCCATCAGTGCGGCTGGTCAAAATGTGATTAAATTACATTTGCAAATGTGTTAAATGTAAAAAAACCCAGGGAACCCCGGGCTTTTTACAAAAATAAAAATAGTATCAGACTTCCAGGATCTCATTCTCCTTTTGATCCTGAATTTGGTTCAGCTTTTTGATATAATCGTCAGTTAATTTCTGTATATCATTTTCCCTACGCTTGATCTCATCCTCACTGATATGTTCTTTATTACCATAATCATGAAGCTGATGGAGCACATCCCTACGAACATTACGAACAGCAACACGACCATCCTCTACCAGTTTATGTACGAATCGGTTTAATTCTAAACGTCGTTCTTCAGATAATTGAGGAATAGGAACCAATACAGAAGTACCATTATTCCCGGGAGTAAAACCCATATTAGAACTCATAATAGCTTTTTCAATAACAGAAATCATTGTTTTCTCATAAGGTTGTATGGTTATCAGCCTTGACTCAGGCACAGATATTATCGATAATTGGTTCAAAGGGGTCATTGTACCATAATAATCTACCGCGATAGAATTAAACATATCCGGGTTGGCACGTCCTGTTCGCACCTTGACTAACTCTCCCTGAGTATGGACAAATGCCTGATTCATTCGATGTTCAGCATCTTGGTGAATTTCTTCTATCATTTATCCATACACTGTAGTACCTATTTTACTGTCTAACAAAACATCTATCAAGTCTCCTGGATTATTGATATTAAATACTCTTATAGGCAGATTATTTTCCTTACATAGGGTGATTGCGGTCAAATCCATGACACGAATATCATCCTGGATCACCTTTGAAAAGGTAATGGAATCATACCTTGTTGCATCAGGATGCACCATAGGGTCTTTATTATATACACCATTTACTTTTGTGCCTTTGAGAACAACTTCCGCTCCAAGTTCAGTTGCCCGAAGTGCAGCAGCAGAATCGGTCGTAAAAAATGGATTCCCCGTTCCTCCAGCGACAATAATTATACGATTTTTTTCCAAGTGTCGAATAGCTCTCCGACGAATATAAGGCTCAGCAATCTGGTCAACACTGATAGCCGATAAGGTTCTTGTCTCACAGCCTTCTTTTTCCAACGCATCCTGAACAGCGATAGCATTCATAATGGTCGCGAGCATCCCAAGATAATCACCAGTGACCCGATCCATTCCTTTTCCGGCAGCTTGAATACCTCGAAAAATGTTTCCGGCACCAATAATAAGCCCAATATCAATTTTAAGCTCCTTGACAGCCGCTATCTGTTTGGCCAGGTATTTCGCTTTTTTAGGGTCAATACCAAAACCCTTCTCACCAGCTAGAACTTCTCCACTAAGTTTAAGAAGTACACGGCTATACAGCGGTTTAGGCATATTTATGGACAGAAATTATAATTGCCCATTGTTAGAATTTATTTCTCCGATAGCAAAACGAATATACCGACTGATACTGATATTTTCCCCGAGCGTAGCAATAGATTCAGTAACCAGGTCTTGGACTCTTTTATCAGGATCTTTTATAAAAACCTGTTCCATCAAACAGTTTTCCTGGTAGAATTTATTTAGCCTACCATTTACCATCTTTTCAATGATATCATCAGGTTTCCCTGATGATTTTGCCTGTTCAATATATATATCTTTTTCCCGCTTTAATATCGATTCAGATACATATTCTCTATCTATAGCTAATGGATTTGTAGCAGCTATTTGCATGGATAGGTTATGCGCCAAATCAGAAAACCCTTCAGTCTTGGCAACAAAATCAGTTTCACAATTGATCTCTAATAAAACACCTAATCGACCACCTGCATGTATATATGAATGCACAAGCCCATCTTTTGTCTCTCGGATCCCCTTCTTTTCTGCTTTGGCAATCCCAGATTTTCTTAAATGGTCAACTGCTTTTTCGAAATCACCTTCTGATTCTACTAGAGCCTTTTTACAATCCATCATTCCGGCACTAGTTTTGTCACGCAATTTTTTAACGAGCTTGGCATCAATACTCATGACAATCATTCTTCCTCTTCTGAAGCTTGTACACTCCCTGTATCAACTGCTTCTTTTGCATCATCCGATGGTGCACCATCAACATCAGGCTTATCTTTTTCAAAGCCCTTCACCTGATTAATGATATCGGAAAAAGAAGACATTATAAGCTGGATCGTACGAATCGAATCATCATTCGCTGGGATAGGATAATCAATAATCAAAGGGTCCGTATTTGTATCTACAATCGCCACCACTGGGATGTCCAAGCTTTTGGCTTCCTTGATAGCTGTTTCCTCATAATTGGCATCCACGACAATGACCGCATCAGGAAGCCGTCTCATATCTTTGATACCACGATGTTGATCAGCTAATTTGATCCGTTCACGGTTCAGCATCTGTGTCTCTTTCTTAGTAATGGTACTATTGTAAAGACTCGACCCCTCTTTCTCAAGCAGCTTTAACCGTTTAATACTCTTTTTTATAGTGGAAAAATTTGTCAGTGTTCCCCCCAACCAGCGCTCCACAATATAAAACATTCTGCAGCGGTCTGCTTCCTCTTGTACTATATCACGGGCCTGCTTTTTTGTGCCAACAAAAAGAATCTCACCATTCTTTGTAACTACATCTTTAATAAAATTAATGGCCTTATTCATAGCATTAACAGTTTCTTGCAAGTTTATAATATGTACACCATTTTTCTCCATTAAGATATAAGGCTTATAATTAGGGTGCCATTTCCTAGTTACATGACCAAAATGTGCTCCTGTTCCTATCAAATCTTCAAATTTCACATCAGCCATTTTATTCTACCTTTTTGAGAACTGGAATTTCTTACGTGCCCCTGGCTGACCAGGCTTTTTTCGCTCCACTCTACGGGAATCACGAGTAAGGAAGCCTTTTGATTTTAGAATAGCTCGATAAGTTGAATTTACATTCAGAAGTGCTCTAGAGATTCCAAGGCGAATCGCTCCAGCCTGCCCAGTTAATCCTCCTCCAGAAACATTGACCTTTATATCATAATCGTTTTCAGCATCCACAGCAACCAAAGGTTGTTTTATAATCGTGGATAGAGTAGGTCGACAGACATAATCCTGGAATGGTCTTCCATTAATTGAGATTCCACCTTTACCAGAAGCAATAATACAAACACGTGCCGTGGAACTTTTACGTCTACCGATACCATTATAAACTACTTTCTCAGCCAAATTAAATCTCCAATACTTGCGGGTCTTGAGCAATATGGGGATGGTCCATACCCGCATAAACTTTCAGGTGCTTCATTATTCTAGCACCCAATCTGTTATGAGGAATCATTCCTTTTACTGCATTCTCTATAATTCGTTCAGGCTTTGTTCGGCGCAAATGAGATAAATTAACTTCCTTCCCTCCCCCGGGATATCCAGTATGTCTAAAATATATCTTATCGGATTCCTTCTTTCCTGTGACTCTAACCTTTTCTGCATTAACAACTACAACACAATCACCCATATCCATATGAGGAGAAAAATTAACTTTATGTTTTCCTCTTAGGATCTGGGCTATTTTACTGGCAAGGCGGCCTAAAGTTTGATTCTTGGCATCGGCAATCCACCAGTTCTTTTCAATCTCAGATACTTTTATTGATTTTGTCTTCATAATAAAACGAATACAGCCTTGGAAATTAGAATTTCTTTAAAAAAGAGCCAATATTTATTCAGCAATTTATTTATTTATTATTCTTGGGTCCATTGCCCTTTTGAAATTGCAAGTTTGACTCTGCCAGAAAGGGTTTTCCCATAAAAGGGTGAATTGATGGAGCGGGATTGTACATGCATTGGTTCAAATGTCCAAGATTCATTCGGATCAAAGATCACTAATTCTGCACTAACACCTGGTTTTAATAAGTCGGAGTTAAACCCCATGATATTTCTAGGGTTCACTGTCATCATTCTCACAAGCGTTATAAGGTCGCATCCGGCATCATCTACCAAAATCTTTTTCACCACTCCAAAACAGGATTCCAAACCTATCATACCAAAAGAAGCCAGGTCAAATGTTGTTTCTTTATCCTGGATAGTATGGGGAGCATGATCGGTCACAATACAGTCAATGGTTCCATCTTTCATGGCTTTTATCAATGCTTGACGGTCATTCTCGGATCGTATGGGGGGTGCTACCTTCAGATTTGTATTAAATGATGATAGATCTTCATGATTAAAATAAAGATGGTGTGGTGTGACCTCAGCTGTTACTCTATCATTATTGGTTTTCATCTGTTTAATATGGCCTACCGAAGCAATAGTACTGATATGAGGTACATGTATTTTTGCTCCTGTCAATGCTGACAGCTCTAGGTCCCTATGAACCATAATTGATTCTGCTTCCGCAGGGTTTCCCGCAAGGCCTAGACGAGTAGAGACATTACCCTCATTCATTAGGCCACCCGCGCGCAAACATTCATCCTCAGCATGATTGATTATTGGAACATTCAGCATGTTAGCATATTCTAAGGCCCGGCGCATGACTGACCCATCCTGTATAGGTAGACCATCATCACTAAATGCCACTGCACCCATCTCCTTCATGAGCCCCATTTCAGTCAAGTCTTTTCCCTTTTGACCTTTACTTACCGCACCTATAGGATGTATGTGAACCGGGCATGATGATGATCTTTCTTGGATAAAATTCATAGCTTCTGGTGTATCCAATGGCGGGTCAGTATTAGGCATAACACAAACGCGGGTAAACCCTCCTGCCATGGCTGCCATAGAACCGGTTTGAAGGGTTTCCTTATCTTCTCTTCCTGGTTCACGGAAATGAACATGTAAATCGCAAAACCCATGAGTAATCACCAAATCTTTACAATCATATACTATTGCATCATCAGGTGTGTTAATTCTGCCAATATCAACAATTTCTCCGTTAATGACCAGTAAGTCTCCGGGTTTTTTGGTTTTCTGGATCGGGTCAAGTATATCACCCTTTTGAAAAAGTACTTTTTGAGGTATTCTGCTAACCTTCATTTGATATCGTTCTCATCATATTTTCCGCCTAATAATAGATAAAGAATCGCCATTCTTGATGCAACACCATTTAAGACCTGATCTAGAATAATAGCCTGATCACTGTCTGCGACAGCACTATCTATTTCAACCCCTCGATTCATAGGGCCTGGATGCATGATCACTATTTCTTTAGCGTGTTTTTCCAATCGCTCCTCAGTAATCCCAAAGAGACCACGATATTCTCGTATCGAAGGTATCAAACCCACTCCCATCCGTTCATTCTGGACTCGAAGCACATTCAGTGCATCAGCCCATTCCAAGACTTCATCGATATTATAATTTATTTTCACACCCAAATCAGTTATATGAGGTGGTATCAAGTGTGCTGGTCCGCACAGTGTAATTTCTGCACCCATACATTTCAACCCAAAAATATTACTGAGAGCGACCCGGCTATGACATATATCGCCAATAATCCCAATCTTTAGACCCTTTATCTTTCCAAATTTCTCATAAAGTGTCATCATATCTAGAATTGCCTGAGTTGGATGTTCATGGGTACCATCACCAGCATTGATAATTACAGCATCAATGAATTCGGCCAAATGTCTTGGTGCTCCCGGCGTTGGGTGCCGTATCACCACAGCATCAATCTTCATGGCTTCGATATTTTGGACCGTATCTTTAAAACTTTCGCCTTTTTTTAAACTGCTGGATGAAG
>DCMX01000174.1:0-3007 GCA_002321855.1 Fidelibacterota bacterium UBA1611
ATTGGTACAATTGCACTATTCTTTGTATATGAATCCATTCAGCGATTCCCGCTTCCAGAAGCAACTGTAATCCAATACTTGTATCCTATATTTACTGCTTTACTCGCTTCATTTTTTATCTCAGAACATGTGGGCAATCAACTTTATTTTGCAATTATTTTAGGATTTGTAGGTATATATACCATCTTAGGTTTTCCATTTATTAATCCAGAATCTTCTCCAGATACGACTAATCTAATTATTGCCATCATTGGTGCATTCTTAACAGGTTTTGCATATGTACTTGTTAGAATGGCTTCAAATATGAAAGAGTCACCTTATGTAATAATGTTTTATTTTCCTTTGTTTACTGTACCATTAAGTTTTCCTTTCGCTTATGATTTATGGATATCCCCAAGTATTAATAATTGGATAGTTTTATTACTAATCGGGGTTTGCACACAATTAGGACAAACTTTTTTAACATTTGGATACAAGTTACTACCCGCTAGTAAAGCGGCACCCACTAGTTATATCCAAGTACCTTTTTCTGCTTTAGCGGGTGCAGTTATTTTTTATGAAAATATATCGTATAATTTCATTTTAGGTTCGATTGTAATATTTTTTTCAATCTTTCTAATAATTAAAAAAAGAAAATAATCTGAATACAATTTTTTGGATTAATGGTCCCACATTCGTGGGGTTTTTTGTTTGTTAAGGGATGTTAGGGTTCTAATCCCTCACTCTCCGCCAGTTAATAATATTTTATATGTCTTTTTCCATCCTAATCATGGGCACGGTTTGATTGGTTTCGGTTTTGTATAGTATTTCCTCTATTGGCTTATAACCCTGAGTTTCATATAGTAGTTTTCCTGATTGTGTAGCCATTAATTCACATTTCTTAAAGCCCAGTTTTTTTGCTTCAGTTTCACCTAAATGCATCACCAGTGAACCAACACCCATTCTGACCCAATCTGGATGCGTGTACATGGCTCGAATACGAGCCGAATCTTTTTCTGGATTCAGGAATTCATTATCTCTGTTAGGTGTATGATTACCTCCAAATAGTGTTTGTCTTTTGCTCCAACCACCACATCCAACAAAAATGTCACCTTTGAACACCATAAAATATGTCCCATCTTTAATCAGTTGGTCATCTAAGCCCATGCTATCAAAGGAGGCTTCCAATTGGCTGGGTGATAATAGGGGTCCAAGCAGTTGCTTGATTGATAGCTCCATTAAGTCTTGAATCTTGGAAATATCATTAATACAAGCAATTCTATGCTCAAAATCTTTCCAACTATTTGACTTTTTATTCATGGAACTCGTATAGGTTTCCAAATGTATAGGATATATTAAACATCAAGCCCCACATTCGTGGGGTTTTTTGTTTGTAGGGGTGGGAGTTAGATTAGGTGGATGATTTTCCCAATTAGTTCAATTAAAATTATTAAGAGGAAATGAATAGCATATTCATTAAAAAATACTTTTTACCCGGATTCATTTTTCAATCGTTGATTATTGGCGGAGGATATGGTACTGGGCGGGAATTGGTTGAATTTTTCCTTACTGCGGGCCCAGTTGCCGGCTTAATGAATATGGCTGTTGCTACAATTATTTGGAGTTTTGTTCTGGCAGTTTGTTTTGAATTGGCTCGTAGTGGGCACAATTATGAGTATCGTTCATTCATTAAGGTTTTACTTGGGAAAGCATGGCCCATTTATGAAGTATTGTACCTGATAGGATTGATCCTGGTCGTTTCTGTTATGGGCTCGGCCTCCGGAGAAATAATCCACGATATGTTTGACATCCCTAATATTTTAGGGATAGTTATTATGATGGGGTTGGTTGGTTTGATTGTTTTCTATGGTAGCTCATTAATTGAAAAATTATTTTCTTTATGGTCTGTTATATTATACTCTGTATTTGTGATAGTGTTTATAGCCGTGTTCTCCCGTTTTAGTGATACGATTGGAATGAGTTTTTACAAACAATCCAGTGACACCAGTTGGATAATAGGTGGAGTAAAATATGCTTCTTATAATATTGGTCTTGCACCGGCAATTCTTTTCTGTGTGCGGCATATTGAAACCCGCAAAGAAGCAATTATTTCAGGTTTGATTGCCGGTGTAATCGGCATGGTTCCAGCTTTTCTGATGTTCCTAGCAATGCTAAGTCAGTATCCTAAAGTATTGGATGCATCAGTTCCTGTAAATATAATCTTAAATGAACTGGGCTGGGATTCATTCAAATTTATTTTCCAGATAGTCCTGTTCGGGACATTTATTGAAACTGGAGTAGGTTTAATCCACGGATTTAATGAAAGAATTGTAGCTGTTTATCCACAGTTGACGAGCAAATTTCGTTTAGCAATCGGAATCGCATTATTAATCATTTCAATTTTTGTAGCAAATGCTATTGGGCTTGTTGGATTAATTGCTAAAGGATACGGTACCTTGACATGGGGATATCTAATCGTATTTGTAATTCCTGTTGTCACTATAGGGTTATGGAGAATATTATATGATACAGGCTGGAGATTTCAGGCAGACCATGAAGATGGTATTACTTAAGTAGAATTACCCTTTCTACAACATTAAGCCCCACATCCGTGGGGTTTTTTGTTTGTGGGATGATGGGTAGATTTTGATATGGTTAGGTATATATCATTAATCCTATTTATTGGGTTGGCTTTTTGGTGTTGTGAAGACAAAATTGAATCTTTGTCATATCTTGCTGAAAAAGATTATACAGATAATATCTTCTGTGATAATATGGTTTTGCAGCGAGAGGTGACAGTTAAGATCTACGGAACGGCTGATGAAGGTGAGGTCATAACCGTTACTATAGATGGGACAGAGAATTCAACCACAACTGATTCCCTTGGTCAATGGTCTGTGGATATGCCGCCTCATACCGCTGGAGGCCCATATACTATGCAGATCCAGGGCAATAGGAACGAAATAATAAATAATATTTTGTACGGAGATGTTTGGTTATGCAGTGGTCAATCAAATATGGAGTACCA
>DCMX01000174.1:3402-3681 GCA_002321855.1 Fidelibacterota bacterium UBA1611
TGACGTTCGCATGCTTATTATTCATCATGTAAAATCACGGGAACGACAAGATACTATTCAGGTATATACGAATGATAGCACAAAAACTCGCTGGTTTCTGAACGGAGAGGATGATTATGATAAATTTTCAGCGGTCGGCTATGTTTTCGGAACAGAATTAAATGACCTGTATGATATTCCGATCGGCCTGATAAGTGCAGACAGGGGTTCAAGCAGTATAGAGTCATGGATGTCCTCCGAAGCCTTGCAGGCAGATGGAAAAAACGATGGTAACACATA
>DCMX01000174.1:4093-4403 GCA_002321855.1 Fidelibacterota bacterium UBA1611
CCAAGGCTATGGCATATGCCAATACCTTTAAAACACACATACAATACTGGCGTAGTGAATGGCAATCTGGAGACTTTCCTTTTCTTTTCGTTCAACTTGCCGGTTTTGGAAGAGGAGGCTATATAGATATAACCTGGCCTGTTCTACGTGAATCTCAAAATAAAGCTCTCGATCTTTCAAATACGGCATCTGCTGTGGCAATAGATCTCGGTGGTGTCGGAATTCACCCATGGCAAAAAGTAGGTGTAGGTAATCGCTTGGTTGTGGCGGCTCGCAAGATAGTATATGGAGAAGATATCATTCATAGTGG
>DCMX01000174.1:4813-6670 GCA_002321855.1 Fidelibacterota bacterium UBA1611
GGAAACGAATTAATTGCTCGTGCTGGAGATCCGGAAGGAGCTTTAGAAATTGCCGATGAACTAACTGGATTCACTATTTGCGGATCTGACCATATCTTTGTTCCGGCACAAGCGACTATTAGCGGAAACACTGTTATTGTTTCAAGTCAAAGTGTGACAGAACCTGTTGCTGTTAGATATGGATGGATCGGACTTCCCAGTGCAAATCTTTATAATAAGGTAGATATATTTACAAAGACGGGCGAGCCCTTTATTGAAGCTCTTCCAGCATCACCATTTCGAACCGATGCCTTCACAATCGAAGAATATACTGGAGATTCTCCTGACTGAACCCCATAGGCCATAGGATCAAAACATTGGTCAACAGTCAGCAACCTGCCAGGTACAAATCAATTCAATGGAATGCCACCAATAATGCAGATCAGCCAATATCAGCAGGGCTTTACCTCTACAGTATAGAGGCAGTGGAGTTCAGGCAGACCCGGAAGATGGTATTGCTGAATTAAACATCAAACCCCACATTCGTGGGGTTTTTTGTTTATGGGATGATGGGTAGATTCAAACTCAACAATTACAAAATATATGACCTTGAAAAATATTCTATTAGTATTACCTATTTTATTTATTGGGATCACCGTGCCGGGCTGTATCCATAACTACGAACCTGTCATTAGCCTGATATCGGCTGAACCCAACCCTGTTCCACAGGGAGGTATTGTCAGCCTTATTTGTAATGCAAGTGACGATGATGACTCAAATATGCTAAAGAATGAGAGCCTGATCTATGCCTGGTTTGCTGCGGTTGGTGAGATCGTTAGCGAGGACTCAGATAATACTGCTACATGGACCGCTCCACAGGAGCCTGGTAAGTACTCTATCTCATGCAGTGTCTTGGATGAGAGTGACGGACTGGATATTGGAACGATAGAGATCCTTGTCCAATGAGATATCTAAAATATTTTAGCTACATTTTTACGGGTCTGCTCCTATTGGTGGGTTGTGAAATGGAAAATAATTCTGTTGAGATACTATCTTTTTCAGCCAGCGATTCTGTTGCTGTATCAGGAGAGGGGATCATGCTCTACTGTGAGGCACAGGATGGAGATGACGACAAGCTTCTATTCAGTTGGGAGACATCAAGCGGAACTTTCTCAACTCAGCCCGACTCTACAGAGTGGATCCCCCCAAATGAGAAAGGGGTCTACCTTGTGACCTGTAAGGTCTCTGATGGTGTTGGTGCATCAGACGCACGAACCATCCCTATAAGGGTATATCCACCTACTCCTGTTCCCGTAAGCGGTTTAGAATGGACATTGACTGATAATGGATTATTGAATGGTCCAAATTCATCAAATCATAATAATACAGGTATAACTGATTATTGGGATGGTAGTGTAGAAAATGCAGATTATGGATGGAATGTAACGATTCAGGAAGCACCGGATAGAGAAATTTCTCAATCTCTTCAATTTAAAGTAGAGGATAGTGCTAATTGTGGTGGAAATAATTCTAACACTCAATATGGAACAGCCACAGCAAATATACAAGTTGCTGGCTCTAATCCTATTACTCTGGAGTTAGAATTTTCGGGAATTGGCGAAGCTCAATCAACTGGATATGATAAAATTGAATTTATATTGGATGATGAAATTATTGGAAGCGGAGAAGCTCCTGGCGGTGGTCTAGGTTGCACATCTGATTCAGTTATAGTAAATCCTGCTAGTCCACAATCACTGAATCCCGGACCACATACTTTGATTATAAACTTTACAACTAACGATGCTCTATACCATGTAGATGCATTTTATGAGATTACATTAAAACTTTCAGTACCACGCTAGTATCATTAATTTTTTT
>DCMX01000032.1:0-1282 GCA_002321855.1 Fidelibacterota bacterium UBA1611
TCTGACCAATCTGACTTATTTGGGATTAAACGATAATCAACTCACAGGGGAGATTCCACCAGAAATAGGGGGTATGACAAATTTAACCGGTTTGTATTTGCGGAGTAATCAGCTCACAAGAGACATCCCACCAGAGATAGGTAATTTGACCAATTTGAATCGTTTGATCTTGTATGATAATCACCTCACAGGTTCAATCCCGCCAGAGATAGGCAGTTTGACCAATCTGACTTATTTGAATTTACGGGATAATCAACTTTCAGGCTCAATCCCATCAGAGATAGGTAATTTGACCAATCTGACTGGTTTGTTTTTATATAATAATAACCTCATAGGGGATATTCCTCCAGAGATTGGGAATATGAATAATCTAACTCATTTGTATTTAGATAATAATCAGCTTACAGGTTCAATCCCCATAGAGATGGGTAACCTCACAAATCTTAAATGGGTTTATTTAAATAATAATCAATTCAATGGGGAGATTCCATCAGAGATAGGGAATCTTACTAATCTGAATGAATTGTGGTTAAATACTAACCAACTTTCAGGACAAATACCCGAAAGCATATGTGATTTGGATATAGTTTTTGGTGGGATGAATGATTGGGGATATGAGTTTTTCAATATTAAAGAGAACCAACTCTGTCCCCCATATCCATCCTGTGTCGAAGATTATGTGGGAAACCAAGACATCAGTAATTGTCCATGAAATGAAAGAAAATAAGAAAAATAAGAATGGAAATAAATTTCAGGATATACTTGATACAATTAATGAAAATCCTTTTTCTTATTTTTTGAAACCGTTAGATAATGTAAAAGATTTCCCAAATAAAATTGTTAGTGGTATAGAAAAATTATTGGAAAGCCCATTTAATGATAATAAAAAACCTTGATATAAAACAAACCCCTAATTATTAATATATCCCATCTTTTATACATGGGATTTTGTTTTTTATCTAATAAGTTTTTGTTATTTGATGCTATCTGGTATGAAAGACTATTTAATCATATTCCTATTAGTACATTCCATGGTAATCACACAGGATGAATTAAATATCCTAAATTTTATCCAATATGGCAATAATTATACAGGTGAGTATAGAGATGGTATAAGACATGGGCAGGGGGTTTTTATTTATTCAAATGGTGATAAATATGATGGTGAATGGCAAAATGGCATGCGAAGTGGACGAGGTGTTTTTATTTTTAAAAATAGTGACAAGTATGTAGGTGAATGGAAAAACGATAAAAGGACTGGTCAGGGTGTTTACATTTTTTC
>DCMX01000032.1:1614-1772 GCA_002321855.1 Fidelibacterota bacterium UBA1611
GTGACAAATACGAAGGTATGTTCGCAGATGGAAAAAGGGAAGGTCATGGTACTTACACTTTTTCAAATAATGATAATTATATGGGTGAGTGGAAAAACGATAAAAGGACTGGTCGAGGTGTCTACAATTTTACTAATGGTGACAAATACGAAGGTATG
>DCMX01000032.1:2077-36665 GCA_002321855.1 Fidelibacterota bacterium UBA1611
GTGACAAATACGAAGGTATGTTCGTAGATGGAAAAAGGGAAGGTCAAGGTATTTTCCATTATTCAAACGGTGACGAGTATATAGGGGAGTGGGTGAATAACATGAAAGAAGGTCAAGGTACTTTCAATTATGTAAATAGAGACAAGTACGTAGGTAGATGGAAAAACGATAACAGAAATGGTGCAGGTGTTTACACCTTTAAAATTGGTAATATATATGTAGGTACTTGGAAGGACGGAAAGATAAATGGTTTAGGCATTTATGCCTTTGCGAATGGTAATAAGTACGAAGGTACGTTCATAAATGGGAAATTTGATGGTAAAGGTACATTACATTATTCAAACGGTGATCACTATACAGGCGATTATAAAGATGGTAATATGGATGGTCAGGGTGTATATGTCTCCAATAGTGGTAATAAGTATCAAGGTGATTGGAAAAACAATAAAAGGAATGGTCAGGGTGTTTTCACCTTTAAAAATGGAAATAAGTTCGAGGGAATATTTTTAAATGGAAATTCGAGTGTCCAGGGCACTTTTACTTTTGAAGATAAAAGATGTTTTTACAAAGGTGAGTTTAAGAACAATAATTTTCATGGATATGGCACTCTATATATTAAAGATGGTGAAAAGTATGAAGGTGAATTTAAAAATGGTATTATGGAAGGAATAGGTACTTTCACCACCTCAGATGGTAACATTTATATAGGAGAATGGTTAGATAATAGTATAACGGGTCAGGGTACTTTAATTTATCCGAATGGTGATAAGTATATAGGTGAATGTAAAAAAAATAAGATGAATGGAAAGGGTATTTATACCTTCGCAAATGGTAGTATATACGAAGGTATGTTTTTGGATGGAAAGTCAAATGGCCATGGTATTTACACCTATTCGAACGGTGATATATATATAGGAAGATGGAAGAATGATAAAAGAACTGGGCAAGGTATTTACCATTTTGTTAATGGGAATAAATACGAGGGTGAATGGAAAAATGATAAGAGAAGTGGTAAAGGGATATATACTTTCAGAAATGGTAACATTTATGAAGGTACGTTTTTGGATGGTAAGTTGGATGGTATGGGTACATACACTTATTCAAATGGTGACAGGTATATAGGACAATGGAAAAATGATAAGATGGATGGGCAGGGTACTTACACTATTAATAAAGAAAGTATTTCTATTTGGGAACTAAATCGATAATAGGATTTTCACACTCCTTGGGTTTTGTATTTTATAGAATAATATTTAGTAAATTATAATGTAATGAAGAGAACTATACTTTTCATTTTTTCATTTTTTATTTCCATTGGATTTCCCCAATCCAGAGTCAATATAAATGTTCTTATTGAATATGATGGTAAAATGTATAAGCCTGATGAAAATGAACCATATACAGGTAAGGTTTTTGACGAATGGGAAAATTGGCAGACAAAGGAAGAGGGATTATACCGTGATGGACACAAAAGTGGACTGTGGAAGTCATGGGATGAGAATGAGCAGCTAATAGCAAAAGGAATTTATAGGGATAACTTAAAACACGGAGTATGGATCGAGTGGCATATTAATGGTAAAAAGAACAATCAAGTGGTGTATAAGAATGGTAAAAAAAATGGGAAATACATTCAATGGTATCAAAATGGGAAAAAACAGGAAGAATGTACCTATAAAAATGGAGCACGGAATGGTTTATACACATCTTGGTACAATAATGGAATTAAATCGATAACTGCCAACTATAAAGATGGAAAACAACATGGAGAGACTATATCACAGGATAAAAATGGAAACATTATTAAACATGAAACATATAAAGATGGGGCATTCAATGGGAATTTAATCATTTGGTACCCTGATGGATCAAAGCAGGAAGAAGGAAGCTACAAAGCTGGGGTGCAGGATGGATCACATACACAATGGTACGAAAATGGGCAGAAAATGATTGCGGGAAATTACAGCGATGGCAGGTATGAAGGTTCGTGGACACAATGGTACGATAATGGGCAGAAATTTTTAGAAGGATCTTACCATGATGATATGTTAACCGGCAAGTGGATACAATGGTTTCAGAATGGGAATAAGTATTTTGAAGGGGTTTACAATAAAAGCGATAAAGATGGACCTTGGATATATTATGCACCTAATGGAAAGGATAGCTCAAATCTGATTTATAAAGATGGTCAACCTCAGGATGGGGAAAAAACCGAATGGTACGATAATGGTCAAAAAGAGTCAGAGATTACTTATGTGAAAGGTAAAATAACCGGTTCAGTAATCCATTGGTACCAAAACGGACAGAAAAAATTAGTAGAAAATTATAAAGATAATACATTAGATGGAGAATATACCAAGTGGAATGAGGATGGTAAAAAGTATTTAAAACAAGATTACAGTGCAGGAAATTTGGAAAAGGCAAAGAATTATAATTATTATGATCAGGGTCAGATTGAGTCGACTATTCAATATATATATGTAGGTCAAGGAGATAATCGCAAAAAAGAAAAAATAGTTACAAAATGGTCTGCTTCTGGTAAAATGATCGCCCAATATAAGGATGGAAAAATATGGAATGGAAAATCGATCACTTGGTGGGATGAGAAGAACAATAAGAAGAAAGAAGAAATAACAATTTCCGATGGAAAGGTGGAAGGATTAAACACCGTGTGGTATAAAAACGGAAAGAAAAAGCAGGAAGGACTCTACAAAAATGGATTAATGGATGGGAAATGGATCTATTGGTGGGATAATGGTGTTTTAAAAGCTGAAGGATTTTTTCAGTATGGTGATGGGAAAAATCTCCACAAAAATTTTGGAATTCCTATGAATGGTAGAACCGGAAAATGGACAGGATGGCATAAGAATGGTCAAAAATGGTGTGAAATAAATTTTAAAAATGGGAAAAAACATGGATCCCATGTCAACTGGTACGAGAATGGAAAACAGGAATTAAATGGACAATATAAAGATGGAAAAAGTGTCGGGAATTGGACATGGTGGTACGAAGATGGATACCCATTTCAGGAAGGTAAATATCTACCGTCAGGGGAATTTGAAGGTTTATATTTTATAACTCCAAATATTCCTGCTGTTGAACATTTGTAATTTTTTCATATTCTATTTTTTTGGGATTTTGTGTTATTATTAATGATATTCTCATGAGAAACTTCTTCCTATTGTTATATCTGATTATTTCATCTGTAAATGCTGGAAAAATTTCTCAGCACATTGTGCTTACTGCCCACACTCAGGAGTTCCTGTTATCTATACAAAATGTGCGTGAAGATTACATATCTATACAATTTTTAGTTTTTTCTCCTTTTCAAGGTATTTATGATATGAATTATAAAATGTTTGCAGACAGTCTTAGTGTTTTATATGATACATTATTACTAAGTAAGAAAACATTGCTTAAAAAGTTAAAACCAATAAATGATATTTCAGAAATTGAATTGAGATTTATTGACACTTTAGATACCTATGTAAGATTATTAGGTAATACCATAGTTCAATTAAGATATATCTGTATGAGACTATATTATTATTCTAATGCGAGCAATTATTCCTTGAATGAATATTCAAAAGATATAGAAAAGTGGAGCAAGTTGTACAAGGAATATAAATTATATGGAAACAATATTAGTGCTCGTTTGCACGAATTCAATATTAGTGTACCAAGTTTTAATTAGTTTTAAATTTTTTAATCAAAACTGTTAGACCATTATTCACTAACTTACTTTTCGTTCCACGTTTTCATGAAAAGGAGCTTACAATGCGTGCAAAATCTATCCACATAATCATTTTAATTTTAATAATTATTCCTTGTCTTAAAGGCCAAAACAATATTTTCAAGGATCTTGAAAATCGAGTCAAACAATTAGAGGAAAAAGTTTTTGATTTGGAACAAAAATCTATTGATACATTGATAGAATCAAGATGGCATAAGCTAAAGAAAAACATGAAAAAAAAAGATGTCCAGTCTACGTTTGGATTTCCAGACAGGATAGGAAAATTTACCTATGGTGGTGAACTCTGGGGATTTTCAAATGCAATTTTAAGATTTGATAAAAATGGCAGTCTAGAATATTGGACAAAACCTTTACGTAATTAACTTGAATTTTTCCCGAGCTTGTTAGTGAACAACAAATTTTTTATGATTGGTCAAATACTAGTCTTAACAGTTTATTTTGTCCTATTCTTATCATGTAGTCTCTTAAAGTTTCAACCTTCTTCTATCGATATTATTGCTAATGACTGGAGTGGGAAGGAAGTAATGTTTGCTGACGTAAGTGATCAAATATTAAAAAAAACTAATATCAATCGCAGTTGGTCACCTTTGAACAGAAAACGAACTAGATCCTATTATAAATTTCAAAAAAGTAAGGCTACTGTAGTTGGTGATTACTTATTTGATGATTCTAAATATTTGGTTATTGAACTAAAACATAAAAAAAAATATAAACGTAAAAAATCACCTTTGGAGGAAAAATACACTACACTACCGAATCACCTCTATTTGCTAAGTGATTATAAAAATGCAAAAGCAATGTTTGGAATCGATATTTGGTTAAACAATGTAGTTGATATTAGTAGTTTCTTCTCATATTCTGAAAAACTGTTCAAAAGATTTGAAAAAGTGAAAGTTGTAGATGTACATACTTATCAGAATGATGATAAAGATTGGCCATTGTGGCTGATTATTGAATCAAAAGACGGTCAACGTGGAAATGTTCGATATAATGGTGCCAAAAAAACATTGGGGAGACAGAATTATTATTTTATTGAAGATCCACTACCGAAAAATTGGGGTCGTGATACTATTGCATTAGTGAGAAATGGTGGATTGGAAATAAACATGAGTAAGAAACAGGTCAGAATCTCTCAGGGCAATCCTGATATTATTAATAATACTTCTAGTAGACATGGAATTGGGCAGCAATGGATATATGGTGATAGTCTTGGAGGAAAAACCTATTTGTATTTTGAGTATGGTGGACTATCCTTTATTCAAGATTGATTAATACCAATATATAGGTTAATAGACATTACCATTGGAACAATTTTCTCATTTAAATATCAGTGTAAAAACATATAGTGAACAAATTTATATTACTATTGTACCAATAAATAGATCAGGTATGTATTCAGTTATTAACAAGAATCGATCTTCTTTCAATAAATTATGATTTTACATATGTTAATCGTGTTAGCATCTGTTGGGATTTTTGGGATTGTTCAAGCCCAGCTTGTTGAGCCTGATACGATTATTACCTATTATGATAGGTTCGATGTTGCCATATCTTTTTTTGAAAGAGGCAGGTACCGATTGGCTCAGAGTCATTTCCAGCATATTCTGACAAATGAAAAGGAATTTTACGATCCAGCAGCTCAATTGATGCTGGCCAAATCCCAATTTCGCCAAGGGAGATTATCTGACGCAGATCGCACTTGTCGATCTTTTCTAAACACATTTCCTAATAGTCCTTATGAACTTCACGCTCAAGCCCTTTTAGGGGATATATCGATTCTGAAAAGAGATTATTCAAGTGCCATGAATCGGTTTCTATCTATCCGACCATCAATAACAGATTCTCTGTTTCTGCTTGAGATCGATAACCGTATAGTATCTTGTATTTCTATTGGTGTGAGATCTGATCAAATCGAACAGATATTGTTTAATGAAACCAATGATATAAATCGGGCAATCCTCAATTTAACTCGAGGATACAGATCAATACTGGATGGAGATAATTATGAAGCAAGATTGTCCATAGATGTCATTGAACGGAGTATACTTCCAATTCAGTATCAAGATATGTTTAATGCTTTAAACTTATATAAAGAGGACAAGGGATCATTCCAGGCAACTGTAGCTTTAATTTTGCCATTGACGGGTCGGCATAAAACCATAGGGCAAACTTTTCTAATGGGGTTGGCGGATATGGTAAACGACCACCAGCACGATATGACAGTTAATTTCCAAATTTATAATAATAGGAGTAATGACGTTAAATCACTGCAATTATTGAAAATGGTAAATTTAGACAGATCAATCATTGCGGCAATGGGTCCATTATCTAACAGATCTGCCATAGCCGCTGCAGGAATATTGGGTTCATTACCTATCCTGATTTCAAGAACGGATCTTCCAGATTTACCGCAAACTTCAGAAGATTTATTTCTTTTATCCCCGAGCCTTGAGATACAGGCTCGTTTTACGGCCCGTTATTTAGTAAATAATCTGCTACTAAAAAATATTGCAGTGATCGCACCAGGAGGTGATGAAGATAGGGCACAGGCAGATTATTTCCTTGATGAACTATACCAACTTGGTATAGATCCAGTTGCGGTAGAATGGTATCATGGTAAACCGGAAAATATTTCCAGGCAGTTTAGAGTCTTGCGTAAAACAGCTTGGAAATTACTACCTGAAATAAATCCAAATCAGGATGCACTGGATTTGGAGATTGATAGTTTGGATGCTCTGTTCGATGTTGACGTAACGGACTTTTTTGAATTGCCAAAAGAGTCTGACGTGGAGACCATGAATCAAAGAGACTCTTCAAAAATCGTTCTGGAAACAATACATGCACTCTATCTACCTATTAAAAATAACGAACTTGCTTATGTTGGGACACAATTACCCATGTATAACCTGAACACTCTGTTGGTAGGCAATGAGAATTGGTATGATTTTGATGTACTGAATCAGGATGTTATTGGTCCACACGTTCAGGGATTGTCCATTCTCAGTTCTATGAGCCCAAGTGTTGGTATTAGCAAGAATGCCAATCTGAATACATTCTATTCAATGGGCTATGATCAAGGAAAATTCGTGAATATGATTACCAGTCAAAGTTCCGGAAAACGCAGAATGTTTAAAGATTATCTAAGGAGGGGTATGCGATTTATCGGTAAGTCAACCGTGATTCAATTATCAGGGAAAGAGCGAAATGAAAATCAGCTTCTCCAAATATTGGAATATCATGGAAAGCAGATGAAAGCGATTGGAATTTTTGATGGTAATACCCTTGTGAATTATAAAACTGGTCTACAGTAATGACTCAGAATAAATGGGACGATTACTCGTCAATATTTAACCATGATGATTTGACAGTAGCTTTTTCGAACCGCAATTTTTCTGTAGCAGGCAAATCAGGGCACATATCATTTGTAAGTGCTGTGGGTTTGGACCCAGATAAATTAGCCTTTCCTAAGCAAATTCATTCTGGGCATGTGGAAATAGTATACCATCCGGGAATTTTTTCTAATACAGATGGCGTTATTAGTCCTGGTGGTTCTTTCAATTGTTCTGTTCAAGTTGCGGACTGTCTACCGGTCTTTCTCACGAACCCTAAATCGAGGACTGTGGGACTGGTTCACGCGGGATGGCGTGGATTGGTTTTAAAAATTTTACCTAATACTATAAATTCAATTTTACAAATAGGTGAGAGTCTTAGTGACTTTACTATTGTGATAGGTCCATCGATACAAGCTTGTTGTTTTGAGGTTCGGAATGACATTATTGACCAGTTCGATCCAACTTTTTACATGAAAAATTCTAAAAATAGGTTTTCGGTGGACCTTCAGAAATGGGCTGTTCAACAACTGGTAGATTCGGGAATTATTCGGAGCCGGATCTTCCTTATTGACAAATGCACTTTTTGCAACCAGAATGAATACCATTCTTATCGTCGAAACGGCCCCAAAGCAGGACGAATGATTGCTATTATCGGTTGGCGATAAAAGGTTTTCCTATGCTTACATCACATCTATATTTTGCCATTATTATTTTTAACAATGAATGTTTTAGACGCCATCATATTAGGGGCAATACAGGGATTTACAGAGTTTTTACCAGTTAGCAGTTCTGGGCACTTGGTCCTTGGACAATTCTTCTTGGGAATTAAACAGCCCGGTAATGAGTTTGAAGTTTTGGTTCATTTAGGTACCCTTTTTAGTGTTTTAATTATTTTTTTCGGCGATATTAAATCCATTATTCTGAATATTTCAGATAAGAGAACGCATCACTTTCTACTATTTTTATTTATCGGAACTCTCCCCGCAGTTTTAATAGGATTTGGGTTCAAGGATTTCATGGAAAACCTTTTTGAAAATCCAAAAGCTGTTAGTGGGGCATTATTATTTACCGGAATTATTTTGATGATTTCTGTTTTTTCCAAAAAAAACATAGGTGATCGAACCTATCTACAGGGATTTGTTATAGGTTGTGCACAGGCCATCTCTATTATTCCAGGTATCTCTCGTTCCGGTATGACAATCTGTACGGCTTTATTTTTGGGCTTGAGTCCAAGTGAAGCAGCCCGGGTTTCGTTTTTATTGGCAATACCGACCATTAGTGGTGCTGGATTACTGACAGCTTTTGATATTCAAACAAATTCAAGCTTATCGATAGATGTGGTTATAGGCGGATTTCTGAGTTCTTTTGTTATTGGGCTATTATCTCTTAAATGGTTCCTTGGGTGGCTTGAAAAGGGTAAACTACATTGGTTTGGATTTTACTGTTTTATACTTGGTACTCTAACATTGATATTTTAGGTCATGAATTCGATAGGGATTATTTTCGTTATTTACATCTTTTTCCTTTTGGGAGTAGGTGTTTGGGCATTCCGCCTTAACAAAACTCAGGAAGATTACCTTTTAGCGGGTCGCCGGCTCGGACCTTGGATTACTGCCTTTTCAGAGCGTGCATCAGGAGAATCTGCCTGGCTATTGCTGGCTCTCCCAGGGGCAGCAATCTCAGTTGGTCTGGGAGCATCCTGGGCCGTTCTTGGTATTATTTTGGGAATAATATTTTCTTGGTTTTTGATTGCAGAACGACTTCGGATAGAAACAAAAAAATACAATACCTTGACCATTCCTGAATATTTGCATCGCCGGTTTCAGGACCACTCTAATATTATTAGACTTTTTTCTACACTGATAATTGCATTTTTTTCCACTTTTTATGTGTCTGCTCAGTTTCATGCTTCAGGTAAGGTATTGCATACTCTATTCAATATACCTCATCTCTATGGAATTACCTTAGGTGCTGCCGTGATCGTTATTTATACATTGATGGGTGGATTTTTGGCTGTTGCTTGGACTGATCTTCTCCAGGGCGTGCTAATGTTTGGTACCTTAATAATTCTCCCAGTGGTGGGTTTTATTGAGCTTCAAACAACGCAGCAGAGTTTATGGGAGAACCTTTTACAGGCCGGGCCGACAAATGCATCCTTTACAATGGGGAGAGAAGGGATTGCTGCTTTAACAGTTGTCCTAAGTGGGTTGAGCTGGGGATTTGGGTATCTTGGGCAGCCTCATTTGGTAATTCGTTATATGGCCATAAGAGATCCAAATGATGTAAAACGAGCAAGGACTATTGCCATATTATGGGCAATACCTGGAATTACCGGTGCTTTCCTTATCGGTTTAGTAGCACTCAATTATTTTGGGTCTGATTACTTTAAAACCGTAGACGTAGAACAAGCTATGCCTTTGCTAGCTACCACACTTCTACACCCTTTCCTTGCCGGTCTCTTTATTTCAGGTGCCGTTGCAGCTATGATGTCAACAGCAGATTCACAATTACTTGTATCCACATCGGCTATTACAGAAGATTTTATTCATCAGTTTCTGGGGAAAGAACTTTCAAATGAATCACTATTAAGACTCAGTCGAATCACGATTATCATTCTTGGACTTTTTGCTTTTGGGATTGCTATTATGTCCCAGGTCCAGGGAAAAAACATATTTGGAGTGGTAAGTTATGCATGGAGTGGACTTGGCTCAGCCTTCGGTCCGGTTCTTGTATTAACGTTATGGTGGGAAAAAACAACACGTCAGGGTGTAATAGCTGGTTTATTATCCGGGTTTTTTAGTACGGTTATATGGGTCAATGTATCATCGCTCCAAAATATTGTTACTGAAAGATTAGCTAGTTTTGTTATTGCGTTTGCTGCAGTCATGATCGTTAGTATGTTCACGTTTCAGAAAAATGGCAATTGAAATAAAAAAGGCCATACGCTCTGTTGATGGTGGACAAATAGCCCCAATTTATTATTTAAAAGGAAATGACCAATATCTTCAGTCATTATTTATTGAAAAGGTCAGCTCGACCCTTTTTGTTAATGGTCCTGTAGATAAAACCTTTTTGCTGCCTATTGAAATGTCCGGTAAAGAAATAGTTGATCGATTATTATCCACGGATCTATTCAGCAGCAGGAAGTTGTTTATTCTTCGGGATCCACAACAAGTAAGGGGTAAATATGGGGAGGATCTTTTGGCGTACTGCCGAACGCCAAATCAAAATCATATTCTAATAATAGTTAACAATGATCTCCTTGATTCTTCCGTGTTCTCAAAGTCCATTGAAAAGTTAATCGAGCCAATTAGTGTGCAAACACCTTTCGAACGGAACTTGAAAAGTTGGGCATTTTATTTCTTTAATGAACGAAAAAAATCTGTCCACCCAAGGGTTGTTGATATGATTATTGAAATGACGGGTGACTCACTACACCATATGCAGAATGAAATTGAAAAGTTGTGTATTTGGTCGGGTGAAAGGAGTACCATCAATGATGATGATCTGGATCAATTTTCTGGTTGGCGCCGGAACAGCCAACGTTGGGAATTCATTTCGGCTTTGGCGAATGGTAATCTGGACAAATCCGTGTCAATTGGGAAAACAATTATTACCGAGAATGAAACTATGATATCACTTATATATCCGTTAACTGCTTTATATCAGGAGATGCTTTATGCTAAAATGAATTCTGGAACTTTTCCTCATTATAAAGGTTATATACCCATATCACGGTCAATAAGGCAGCGTATTCCTGAGTTTGCTAAGAAATTTAGTCGAAAAAAACTAGAATTCGCTCTAAAACAACTGGAGAGGATTGAAAAACGACAAAAAACAATATTTTGTGATGACGAATCAGAACTTATCAAATTTATCTACAATGTCCTTGGGTAATTCAATTTCCCCATACGTATACACTGATGAACAACTCATTGCACTTTTTCAAAAGGGTGATGAAAAGGCTTATGTTGAATTGGTGAATCGTTATCGTGACAGGCTGATGAATTTTGTATTCCAGTATTTGGGTGATATGGAATTAGCTGAAGATATCGTTCAAGATACTATGCTAAAATTGTATCAAAAAAAGCATTATTATAAGCAAATCGCTAAGTTTTCGACTTGGATCTACACTATTGCAAAGAACTTAGCATTTACTGAATTGCGTCGAAAAAAAAGCCGTAAAATCACAGTACTAAGCCAAATGAACAGCAATGAAAAAGATTATGAAATACCTTCAGATCAACCTGAAACTGGACAGGAAATACAGAATGAATTTGCTCTGAAACTGATTCAGGCTGCAATCCAAGGCTTACCCGATCGTTTCAAAACAATTATTATTCTACGTGATATTGAAGAACTTTCTTATGAAGAGATAAGTTCTATTCTTGATGTGCCACTTGGAACCGTTAAGTCAAGAATAAATCGGGCACGGCTCCAGCTACAGGCAGAATTACAGGATTTGAAACAAAAGGAGGGAATTTATTGATGGAACGTTATGAATTTGAGGATTTGATATCAGATTATTTGGAGAATTCACTTTCACTTAAAAAGCGTAAGGATTTTGAGTTGTACCTATTTGAGAATCCTGATTCTGCTGAAATAGTTGACCAGATGAAAAACACAATTATGCAAATGAAATCGGTAGAGAGAGTAACAACATCCGTTGATTTCATGGATAGACTTATGAATAAAGTTCAAGTGTCTAAGAATGATACTAGGCAATATATCGCAGATCAGAGTACAATTTTTGGTTTTACACCATTGTACGCATCTGTAATGACCAGCTTAGTGTTAGCACTTGTTTTTGTGGGTTTCCAGCTTTTTTCTCCCGATTTACCATTATCAACATTGGAATCAAGTACAATGGCCCAAGAAAAACCACCTGCTTTCTTAGATCAGATCATACCAGCACAAGAACCAGATTCAGATTTAACTGCTGCAGAAAATGATTCTCTTTACAAAGATAAGATGGATAAAACAAATAAGGATTACTCTGGAAAAATTAGATTTGTAAAAGATTAATTTTCGGCTAAACCTGTTTAAATCCCCATTGAAACTTGTTAAGTTTATCGACGGGGATTTTTTCTTTTCCCGAATATGTATGGATAATCAATACAGGTCAACGTTTATTTTTATAGGCTTTTGTCTTGCCGTATTACTTCTCATATTCTTACCTGATGCAGGATATACCGTTAATCTCATAATAAGAGGTTCCGCAATTATGGGGTTAGTATATGCGGTTTATTTTTACTATCATTATTTAGGTCTGGCAAGTGGACACGTTCATTATAGCGAACAAGATGATAGTAATAAAATAGGTATTTTATCAGATGAAATTTTTACCCAGACCCATTATACCGCTCTTCAGGACATAATATTTTCAATGGTCAAATCCATGAATAATGCGTTTGAATCAGGGATATATATAATAAACCCTAAAATCCAGAATTTTGAATTGCAAAAAAGTACTTCTTCAGAATTTTTAGAACAGATAGATATAAATAATACTATTGCTATTAAATGTATTAATCAAAAAACTACTGCAACATTTTACCAAAAGGATCACACTACACCATGGCAGGAAATATTCGCAGGTCAAACCTGGCGTGGCAGTGAATGTGTTGTGGGTCAAGCAATAAGATTCAAAGATAAATCAGTCGGTTTTATCTTGGTCAGATCAGAGCATTTCAGTGATATTGATCCAAACGATTTAATGCTTTTCGAATATTTGGGGGATATTGTTTCGCTATTCATGGAAGAACTGAATAGTTTAGAGGAATCCATTGATAATAATCAAAATAAATCACGATTACTTGATTTGATCTCTGAATTAAACTTTAAACAAGATGAGCCTGCCGTGCTAAATACTTTTCGGAATTTGATTCGATCTTTTATTGATTATGATTGCTTGACAATATCATCCCTAAATGAAAATCACATGCAAGCAAATATTAAACTGGCTGATGGAATACAAGCACATCTCCCTTCAGAAAACTCATTCAATATTCATGGTACTATTCATGGACTCCCTTATAACGAGAAGAAAACTATTAATGTAATGAATTGGAGCAAAAGATATTCAAATCTATCTCGTTTCAAGGCTGGTGATACGGACGAGTATAGATCCGATTCCGTTCTTGGAGTACCAATATTAATCGAAAAGGATATCTGGGGTTGCATCATAATTGAACGTTCACGATCTGTCCGTTTCTCAAAGGATGATGAAACACTTCTTATCCTGATCGCGCGTATCTTGGGAGCAGCCATCTTCTGGGTCAATGAATATCAGAAAATTTACCAGAATGCTATTCGTGATGGTTTGACAGGTCTTTTAAATCATAAGACATTTATGGAACGTGCCTCAGACGAAATTCAGCGTGCACGTCGATTTCAACACGATCTTGTCTTTCTAATGTATGATTTAGATAAGTTCAAACGAGTAAATGATACGCTCGGACATCCTTATGGGGATTATGTTATTGAGACCACCGCGCAAATTATGAAAGATAATGTTCGCACCATTGATGTTGTGGCGCGTTATGGTGGTGAAGAGTTTGCGATTGTTTTGGTTAACACAACCCAAGAGATGGCCATGGTAGTGGCACAACGTATAGTCGATAATATAGCAAACCATGAATTCTCTATGGATGGTACTGATATAAATATGACCATTAGTTCAGGTCTATGTGAATATCCGAAGGATTCAGAAGAGCTATCTGATCTTATCTCATTTGCTGATATTAGTTTATATTCAACGAAAAAAAGAGGTGGCAATGGTGTGACCATTTATCAAGATGAGGAAGAAACATTAGGGACCTAACAGAATAGTTGATTTAAAAGACCATCATGAACAAGTATTTTTTTCTAATAGTTTTCTTTGCTTTGAATATTTCTACTATCAAAGCCGAGAAAGATCGTAATAACCGCAATGAAATAGCATTACACCATTTCATGCAGGGTGAATTTTTATTAAATCAAGGGAATTTCGCTTTAGCTGTGATAGAATTTCAGGATGCTTTAGAAGCTGATCCCAATGCATCAACAATTCATGTATCCATTGCAGACGCTTATCGACGTCTTGGAAAATTCAAGCGTGCAGAAGATCACTTACATATTGCCATAGAACTCGATCCTGATGAAAAAGATGCACGGCAGAGGCTAGGGCAACTCTATATTTCTAATAAGCGGTACCAGGAAGCAGAAATGAAATTTCTTGAACTTAACCGACTTGACCCATATAATAGTGAATATTTAGTTATTCTCGGTGACTTAGCTAAACTGCAATACAAGTGGAATGATGCTATTGACCATTATTTGTCTGCTTTTGATATAAACCCAAATGTTATTGAGCCTGTTGAGCAAGCCCTTCAGATCTCATTGAATGCTGAATTATTTTATCGAGCGGAGGAAATTTGTAACATTTTGTTGGAAGATAATCCTCGTAATGAAAAATATTGGGAGACATATAGGGATTTAACCCTTTTTAATAAACACTATGAAAAATCCCTGAAGGCTATTGAAATGTTGGAATCTTTAAAAGGTGTTTCAATTAAATCCCTTTTGCAGAAAAGTGCGATTCAACAGGAGTTTAATAATGTAAGTGATGCATTATTATTTTTACATGTTGCTTTTGAAAAGGACAGTGTGAATTCAGATATACTTCAGCGTCTGATCTCGATTTATATCGAAAACGAAAATTTTAATGAAGCCTTAATATATAATGAAAAATTTATTCGTCATTTTCCAAATGATTCTCGTGGATTTGTAAATAAAGCAATCTTATCACTCAATAGAAACAGCCCTGAAGAAGCAGTTTTAGCTCTATCATCGCATATTGAAAAATTCCAAAATGATTATTCAGCGCAATTTTTATTGGGGACAGCATTTTATCAATTGAAAGATTATTTCAATGCAGAAATTCACCTGATAAAGGCCTTGAAAATATTTCCTGAATCTCGAAATACAAAACATACACTTGCACTGATCTTTGATAATAATGGAGATTGGATACGATCAGATAGCTTGTATATGAGCTTGATTTCAACAGATAGTACTGATGCTCAAGCTTATAACAATTTTGCTTTTAGCCTTGTTGAGCGAAATGACAACCTGGAACTAGCTCTGGAAATGGCTTTGATATCTAATCGCTTACAACCTAAATCTGCTCCATATTTGGATACCCTAGGTTGGATCTACTTTAAGTTGCAGCAACTCGAAAAAGCTTTGGAGTATATTAAGGAATCATCGGAAATAGATAATAACAATCCCGTAATTCTTGAGCATTTGGCAGATGTATTAAAAGCAACGAATCAAATTCAAAAGGCAAATTTGATATACCAGCAAGCCATAGAGATAGGCGGTGATAGTCTATCAATCCAGAAAAAACTTCGTTCTGATTGATAGTGAATAAAATATTGTTCCTATTTTTGTTTGTAGCATGTGCTCATCCACCATATAAACCAGTTCCTGATTCTGATGACGTTTCTTCATATTTAGTATTGAAAAGAACCTATATTTCTTGTGGTGGGTATGGGAATATCTCTACGATTGGAGAAAATTTCAGCGGAAAATTATCTTTTAGTTTTTTATCACAAAATGATAGTTCTTTTTTCCAATTCAAAGATCCATTGGGTAGGAAAATGTTATTAATGTGGATCACTCCAGAAGCGATTATTGCATGGAATATATTTGAGAATAAATACTATGAGTATGATGCGATAAGAGATTATTTCCCCTTTTTGCAAGTGGTAAAACCTGATGATATCACAAAGTTCTTGTGGGGAACCGAGCCGGAATACTTAGAACAAGACTTCACAGTGCTAAAAGAAAATTTGGGTACTATATCTATTATATTTGAAAGTCCCGCTGGGGATAACACACTAAAAGGAGTTACCACGGCAACCTTTATAGATTCAGCCAATAATCAAAAGATCATCATTCGTTTAAGCTCTAGGAAGCATAATGAAACACCGATCGATCTAACTAAAGCTTGGGAATTAATGCATAGTTAGATATTATGTTATCTATTGTTATACCTGTATTTAATGAACGTAAATCTCTTCCGCATTTATGGAAAGAAATCAATCATGTATTATCCGATGCATCAGAATGGGAAATAATATTCATTGATGATGGTTCTTCTGATGGTACAACAGAATACCTAGTTGATCTATGTAAAAATAACTCTGTAGCCAAACTTGTTCAATTTTACCGCAATTTTGGTAAATCAGCTGCTTTGTCGGAAGGGTTTAACCATGCTCAAGGCGATATAATCATTACAATGGATGGAGATCTGCAGGATGATCCAGAAGAAATTCCACACCTGATCAAGAAATTAGAAGACGGTTATGATCTGGTCTCAGGATGGAAAAAGACGCGGCATGACCCTTGGACCAAAACATTTCCTTCCAAAATATTTAATATTGTTACCCGATTATTAACGGGTGTTAAGATCCATGATTTTAACTGTGGGCTAAAATGTTATCGACAAGCAGTAGTAAAATCTTTAGAGATCTTTGGCGGACGTCATCGCTATATCCCTGCATTAGCTGGCCAGAAAAATTTTAGGGTTGGTGAGATCGTAATTAATCATCGACCACGGAAATACGGTAAAACAAAGTATGGAGGGTTACGCCTTTTTCATGGGTTTTTTGACCTAATGACCATATTATTCCTTAATCGTTACACTCAACAACCATTACACCTTTTCGGTATTTTTGGGTTAATCGCATTTATCTTTGGCCTGGTATCTGAATTTGTTGTACTATATTACAAGTTTCGCATAGGAGACCCATTCTCTAAACATATTGCCTTGCTCATTTTTGGTGTGATGCTTATGGTGATCGGTATTCAGTTTTTTTCTATTGGTCTTTTAGGTGAAATGATGGCCCGGACTGGTCAAGGGCAGGAAAACAGGATCAAGGAAATAATATCATCCAGTTAATCATCGTGATATATGATAACATCTACACCGATCATAAGTGTTATAACGCCCACTTATAACCGAGCGGATGAACTAGGTCCGCTGATTCATTCACTACAAAATCAAACACTGGATCACTCCCTTTTTGAACTGATCATCTCAGATGATGGGTCAACAGATGACACGGCATCTGTTATAGATTCTTGGCGGAAAAAGATCAACTTTGAACTGCGCTATTTAACACAGGGTAACCAAGGTCCTGGCGCGGCAAGGAATCATGGCTTATCTAAGAGTAGAGGAGAGTTGATATTGTTTATTGATTCTGATTGTGAGGCTCATAGATCATGGGCAGAAACGATCTTAAATGCTTATCAACGTGGTGAGTTTGATGCCTGCGGGGGACCAGATAATGCTAAAAGTGATTTTACACTGCTTCAGAAAGCAATTGATTTTTCACTGACATCCTTTCTAACAACTGGCGGTATGCGGGGACATAGTGATAAAATGATTGCCAAGTTCTATCCCCGCTCGCATAATATGGCCTTGAAAAGATCTGTGTATGAAAAGATTGGTGGTTTTGGTTCACTCCGCCATGGTCAGGATATTGAACTAAGCTACCGGATTCATAAAAGTGGAGCACGAGTGAAATTCATAAAACATGCCATTGTTTACCATCGCAGGCGGACAACACTAAAAAAATTCTTTCGCCAGGTATTCAATTGGGGAGTGGCGAGAATTAATTTGGGGAAGATCGATAGTGTAATGCTTGAACCTATCCATTTTATTCCATCTATCGCGACTCTCATCTCAATTATGATAATTGCAGGTACATTTTTTAATGGTCAGATATATTTTACGGTTATATCTATTGGGATCGGATTGTTGCTATTAGCCTGTGTGGTTGGCGGAATAAAAAACAAAAGCATACTTGTCACTTTAATTTTGATCATTGTAATCCCTTTACAGGTTATTGGATATGGATTGGGGTTCTTAATTGCATTTTTTAGCAGATTTATTCTTAATAGAGGCGAGTTCCCAGGTTTCACAAAAAGATATTACCAATAGTGAAGAAAGTTTTAGTGATATCTTATTACTGGCCCCCTAGCGGAGGTCCAGGGGTACAGCGCGTATTGAAATTTTGTAAATATTTACCAGAGTTTGGTTGGGAACCGATCGTACTAACGGTAAAAAATGGAGAATTTCCATCACTGGATGAATCCCTCATAATTGAAGCGAAATCGATAAGAGTTCATTATGCAGGGGCAATATCCCCTTATGAATTATTCAAGGTCTTCTCTAAATCGAAACGAATCCAAACCCATCAATTAAGCGCTCAAACAAATGAACCGATCTTCAATAGGTTCGCTCGTTGGGTTCGGTATAATATGGTGGTTCCTGATGGACGCATAGGTTGGTATCCCGGTGCGGTAAGATTAGGTTTGAATATTCTTGAAAGTGAAGATATTGACCTAATTTTCTCTTCTGGACCACCCCATACATCCCATTTGATCGCAAGAAAATTATCTAAAAATTCCGGATTGAAATGGACGGCAGATTTTCGGGATCCGTGGACCGATCGTTTCTATTATGTTGAAGCGCCACGCAATAGATTAATACGATGGTTCGATAAAATACTTGAAAAAAAAGTACTGAGTAAAGCAGATCAAATAACTGTAGTTAGTCCGGGATTTTTCAATCAGTTAGATAGCCGTGCTCCAATAAAAGATAAATCGAAGATTCTTTTTAATGGGTTTGATGAAGAAGATTTCAAAGAAATGCCATTTCCTAAAAAGGGTAATGAGAATATCGTGATCTCACATATAGGCTCACTTTCAAGATCACAAAATCCGATCTTATTATTCAAGGCTATTCTTTCGTACTGTGGAGAATTTTCTAAAAATGGTATCAGGTTGAGACTTATAGGATCTGTCCATCCGGAAATAAAGGACACGATCAATAAGTTCAAATTGGACCACCTGGTAGAATTCATAGAATATTTACCTCATGCAGATGCTATCAAGCACATGATGGAATCTGATGCTCTATTAATTGTGATACCTGAACTTCCAGGAAATAATGGAATCATCCCTGGAAAATTGTATGAATACTTACGTAGCGGATCACAAATAATTCTAATTGGGAACGATAATTGTGATGCAGCCGATATTGTTAGGAGTGTCGGTGGATTTTGCATTAACCAAAATCGACCGTATCTTGATATAGCAAAGATCACTTCTATCAAAACCCCGAGAGAAAAATCTAAATTAGATCAATACTCAAGGCGATATCAGACAGAGATTTTATCAGAAATATTTTCGAATTGTGTTAACGCATAAATGGTCGAGTTCAAACAATTCATCAAATCAATTCTACTAATGGTCAGGTTACCTTTTCTAAGGTTATTCAGTAGCACATTTTTTTTGAGCGCATTCTTTTACAGTATTTTTTCCAGTGCATTTTGGAGGGAATTCAATAGTGTTTTGATCGGACGGTATTTGTATTTAAAGCGTTTACATGAAAAATCGGAAAATATGTTCTTATTGAGGAGAAATGTCCATCGTTTAGAAAAGGGTTTGCTCATGCGGCCCCGTAGATCTGTTTTTGGATTAAAATATATTGAAGAACTGATAAATGTATATGAAGGATTAGTCAGTAAGGATATAGAAAATGATTTGTCAATAAAGAATCAATTAATCTGGGCCCATGATGTGTTGGAAAAATATTTCTCTGTTGTGGGAGAACATACGATAATTTCTAAGTGTAGAGACCAATTCGAGAAGATTGATATAGCATATGAGTCTGATGAGAAAAAGGTTCCTTTTAACCTGATTACTAAAGGTTCACCAGTTCAATATGACGAATTTTTCAAATTGACAAAGAATAGACGTTCAGTACGCTGGTTTCTCCCAAAACCCGTTCCAAGGAAAATGATCGACCAAGCTATTTTAGCTGCCGTTCAATCGCCAAGCTCTTGTAATCGTCTGCCATATGAATTCCGAGTTATTGATGATGAGAAAATGGTTAAAGAAGTGTCGACCATACCCATGGGTACAAAGGGATTTGCCGATAATATACCGGTGATTATCGCTGTTGTTGGTCATCTTGATGCATTTTTCAACGAGAGGGACCGACACCTGATTTATATCGATGCCAGTTTAGCATCAATGGCGATGGTATTATCCTTCGAAACTATGGGATTATCAACCTGCTGTTTGAACTGGCCGGATATTCCCAAGCGGGAGAAGAGCATAAAAAAAGTACTAAACCTTGAACGAAAAAATCGTGTTATCATGCTCCTGGCTGTAGGATGGGCAGACCCGGAAGGTAAAGTAGCTTACTCTGAAAAAAAACCATTGGACCTTATCCGTAAATATAATTGATGGTCATTGAGATAAAAGGAGCTGCTTTTGTCAACAAGGGCGCTCAGCTTATGCTAAAAGCTTTGATTACAAAAAGAGAATTATTTAGTGATGATTCTATTTTTGTGATGCATATGATGTCCGGATCTTTCTCCGATAGAAATTCCTACCGATTGGGACATTTAGCATGGCTACACACATGGAATTATCTTCCTGCAGCAACTTTAACAGATACCTTCTTTTCTTATTTTCCCCGTAAACTTAGAAAAAAGTATAATATATGGTTGAAGAATGAGGTCAAATGGGTATTGGATATCTCAGGTTTTATCTACTCCGATGATTTTGGGTCAAAGCCGTCCAGTAGAATGGCAGACTATTATCGACAATTACGAAAAGCCGGTGCAAGGATCATTATTATGCCTCAGGCAATGGGTCCATTTGAAAAACCTAATGTCAGAGAATCCGTTCTTAAGATCATAGATGCTGCTGAGCTTATCTTTATTAGGGACGATATATCATTTGGCCATGTAACCGAATTGGCAGGTCATTTAGAGAAAATAATCTACGCTCCTGATTTTACACTTTCGTTAATGGGTAAGGAGAATGAAAAGTACAATGATTTGAAGGATAGAGTGTGCATTATACCCAATGAAAAGTTATTCAGATCACACACTATCGACAAAAATAAGTATATCGGACTAATCAATTCTATCATTTTATTTTGCAGTAAGAAAAAGGCTCGTCCTTTTCTGCTACTACATGAATATAATAAGGATAATTCTCTCCTGGAGAGCCTCAAAGGAAAAATCGATATGTCTTTAGATATCATAAGTGAAAGTGACCCGCTTGTACTTAAGGGTATTATTGGTAGTTCGAAATTGGTTATCAGTTCACGCTATCATGGCCTCATAAATGCGCTCTACCAATCTGTACCTGTTATTGCAACAGGCTGGAGTCATAAATATGAAGCATTAATGAATGAATATGATCTTGGAGATTATATGATCTCTGATTATGATCCTCGATCAATAAGTCACATGATGACCGATCTCTTTGATACAATTATGTCAGATACCATAACTAAAAGGATTTCTCTGGAAAACGCAAGACGGGAAAAGAGATTGAATGAAATGTGGAAGCAAATCACCACTGTAATGCAAACGTAGCATTTTTCTATGGCAATACGAAAACCAGTAATTACAGCTGGGAAACAGGGTTTTATTTATGGATCAGGAAACATACTCAATAAACTTGCGTCTTTTCTGCTAATTCCTGTTTATACGGTATTTCTCCCAACATCAGTCGTGGGTATCTTGATCTTAATTGAATTGTTCGAGAATCTTCTTGTCAATTTTCTACCCTATGGAGTTGCCTATGGTATGTGGGAGAAATTAAAAAAAGAGCCCGAGAAAAAATTCCAATCCTTTTCTTCTGCTTTTTACTCGTCACTAATAACCACATCCTTAGCCATTTTACTATTATACCTTAGCAGTGGATCGTTCATATACTTTTTAGGGATACCTGAGGATATAGATTGGGTCTATAAATTGATCCTTTTGAATATTCTATTCAATGTTCAGATCCGCGTTTTTCTTTGGTTTATTCAATATGAGGGAAAAGCAATTCAATTTATAGCAGTATCATTTATACAATTTGCAGGGACCCTTCTTTTATCTATCCTGTTTGTTGTATACCAGGGAAAAGGTCTGGAAGGATTTATAATTGGGAAATTTTTTTCTTACCTGGTTGTATTTGTAGGTTGCCTTTTATATACGCTATTCAAATATCCTAAAACCATTGACTTCTATCGATATATATCCATGTTGCGGTTTGGATTCCCATTAATGGTCTTAGGATTGACTCATCCCATAATAACAATATTGGATAGATTTGTAATGCGGATGATAGAGCTACCTTTGGATCAGATCGGTATCTACAGTGTCGGCTATAAATTTGGTATGATCATTAATATGATTCTCGTGATTCCCATGCAGCGTGTGTGGAGCCCAATGATGTTTAAATTGGGGCTTAAAGAAGATAACCTCCAGTATCACCGGGATTTTCTGCTTTATTATTCAATAATTGGAATGAGCCTATTTGTAGGGCTGTTATTATTTAGCAGGGAAATATTAGGAGCGATAGCTACTGTTTCATATGATTCCGCCGCAAGTATCATACCGATAATTGCACTGGCCTATTTTTTCCATGGTTACCGAATATTTTTCCAGGCTGGAGCTGCCTTGACAGGAAAAACATGGGATCTGATACTTATACCAATGATAACTATTTGTGTTAGTGGAATCATAAATTATCTGCTAATTCTTCAGCATGGTGTAATAGGAGCTGCTATTGCCACACTAATATCCTATCTATTATTGGATATCATAGTGTATATAGTTTCCGGTCGGTCTTTAAATATCGAATGGGAATGGAAAAAACTGGTAAACCTTTTTTTGTTGGTTGGTATTATAGTATACGTATTTTTCAATTTCATACTTTCCCTTGATCGTGATGTTCTATTATTCGAAAAATTGTTACTCTTGATAATTTTTTTTATTGGCTTGGTTGTTTTTCGTATCATTGGGTTAAAAGAGCTCAATAGTATAAAATGGATAGTTCAAAGAATATTAAGGATGGATCCTTGAAAGATAAAAAGTATATCCCCTTTTTGATTTTGTTTATAACTGCCCTTTTTCTCTGGAAAATGATTGTCTATGGATATATCCCTTTGGCAAATGACATGGTTGCTCATGAACCTATTAAAAAGTGGATCGCTACTACATCAGAATTCCCACATTGGTTTCCAAATCTATTCTCAGGGCTTCCATCTTATGGAGGTTATATCTATACGCCAGGTGATCCCATAAAACCAATTTTGGATATCATTCTTTTCAACAAAGGTGTAAAAATATGGTTCTATTTTACACTTGGGGGACTGGGTCTTTTCTATTTTCTACGTTTTCTGGGAAAAAGTATTTTCCCTGCCCTATTTGGCGGAATTTCCTATGCCCTGACACCTTATGGGTTTGGTCTGATCAATGCTGGTCACAACAATAAGATCATGGCAATGGCCTTTATACCATGGATCCTATTTGCTATCATGTATACAATGAGAACCAGATCTCTAAGATCAATACTTTTTCTCAGCATCCTCACGGCACTGCAATTATGGGCTAATCACCCTCAAATAGTATATTATACCTGGATGATGGTAGGTGTGTGGTGGCTATGGAGTATATGCTTTGATCTAAAGGATAAGACTTTTTCTGTATATAGGACCGGATCGAGCTTAGGTCTTATTTGTTCTGGTCTGTTCTTAGCTTTTTTAATGGTATCTGATCCCTATATAGATGTCTATACTTTTCAAAAGTATTCTAATCGTGGTGCGCCTTCTGTGACAGATAAAACAGATGACACAAGAACTGGCACAAAGTGGGATTATGCGACCCAATGGTCCTTCCATCCTAAAGAGACCATCTCATTTCTATACCCGTATCATTATGGACTACAGAATTTTCCCGCAAAGGATATGAGCGCCGCAGCATATTGGGGATATATGCCGTTCACCCAATCCACCCATTATTTGGGATTGATGGTGATACTTTTAGCAGTTTTAGGTGCCTTGCTCAGAAAACCTGATCGCTATGAATTATTTTTTTGGTTATCCAGCTTTTTAGTTCTTCTGATCGGTTTTGGGAGCCATTTTCCAGTGCTTTATAAACCATTGTTCGCAATAGCGCCATTCTTTTCAAAATTCAGGATTCCTTCCATGATCTATATTCTGCTTGCGGTCACAATACCGTGTCTTGCTGCAAATGGTATGGATTTACTTATAGAAAAGGGAAAACAAAAAGAAACCCTTATTAAGTGTCAATGGTTCTTTGGGAGCTTTATTGGGTTAACCCTATTATTATTTTTATTTGGTGAGTCTCTTTTATCTTTTTCATCGATAGGAGATAGTCGTTTCAACCCTGCTTTGATCTCCAAAGTGCAAGATATCAGGGTAGATCTTTTTCATAAAGGTTTATTATTAGCGCTGACCATAGTTGGAGCAGGATTTGGTCTGGTATGGGCTTATACCAAAGGACACCTGAACGCATGGGTCTTCTCTGTTATGATTATCATGTTATCTTTAGTTGACCTATGGATAGTTGATCAGGAATTTTTAAAGTTGAAACCTGCCAAGAATATGGGCGCCCAGTTCAGAATGGATCCAGTGATCTCATATCTTCTTGAAGACAAAGGTCATTACAGAATATTTCCTGCTGATGAATTGAGTTCGAACAGATATGGCTACTGGGGTATTGAGAGCATCGGTGGATATCGTGCTGTCAAACTTCGACACTATCAGGACCTGATGGATGCTGGAGGTTTCGGAAGACCTGCTATATTAAGTATGTTAAATGTGAAGTATCTGATCACGGGGAAAAAAGTACGCAATACATCATTTATACCTGCGCCAAATGTTAAAGGTATCTATGAGAATAAGGATGTCATGCCCAGGGCCTGGTTAGTAGGAAACGTTGAGAGTGTTACAGACCAAAAAGCATCTTTATCTAAAATAATTTCTAAATCATTCAGGCCGCAAAGAACAGCAGTTGTAGTCAATTATACAGGGCCAGACCTACCTGGAACCGTGCAGGGTACTGCTACGATAAGATCACTCATAGAAAATGAGATACTTATTGATGTTCAGACAGATAGCTCAGCCTTGCTTGTTCTATCAGAAGTTTATTATGCACCGGGATGGAAGTGCGATATAAATGGAGAGCCCACAAAGATATTTCAAACAGATCATGTTCTGCGATCCATTTACGTTCCAAAGGGACAGCACGAGGTCAAATTCTATTATGATCATGGTTCGTGGAAGATTGCGAGAATAGCTTCCCGTAGTTCATTTTTATTCTTGGTGTGTGCCCTTTTTTTTCTATCTTGGAAAGATAACAAGAGAGCCGAGATATAAATGTCATCATATCGTCATGCTGGAAACATAAAAGCAGGTCTATTTTTACTTGGTATTCTTCTAATAATTGGTCTTTTGTATTATACGAGATATTTAGCAGATGAACTTCGGAAGGATAACCGGGAGATAGTTCAGCTTTATGCAGAGATCATTGCTGAAACTGTGAAGGATGAGTCTGATAAGAATCTGGACTTTGTATTTGACCATATCATCAGAAAAGTAAAGTTTCCTATTATACAATCTGACACGGAGCATATCCCTCAATTATGGAAAAATATGCCACCAGGTATAGACACGGCCAAAGACAGAAAAGACCTGTTGATCGCAATGGATAGATTAAATGAACCCATTTCTCTGGTTTATAACGGCATCATCTTTGGTTTTCTCCATTATGGGGATTCTTATTTGATCCAGAAACTGCAATGGTGGACATATATTGAGCTGGGCTCCATTGGAATATTTATCTTACTCGGATTTTTTGGATTCAGTTTCATTCGCAATAACGAAAAACGCCATATCTGGGTCGGTATGGCCAGAGAGACTGCTCACCAGTTGGGAACCCCTGTCTCAGCCTTAATGGGCTGGGTAGATTGGTTAAAAGCACATCCGGATAAGACAACTGAGATCATTCCAGATATTAAAGCAGATCTTCAAAGGTTGGAACAGATCGGGCGACGATTCAGTAAAATGGGTTCTGATCCTGATATGGAAATCTTTGATCTATCAGAGCGAACCGAAAAGGTTATATCCTATCTTAATCGGAGAATGCCTACACTTGGGAAAAAGGTCAAACTTGTCAATGATATTGAATCTGGTGTCAATGTTCATGCTAATGGTTCTCTTCTTTCATGGTCAATTGAGAATGTGATCCGTAATGGTATTGATGCCATAGATCGTAACAATGGTGAGATATTTGTTTCTCTTAGACAAGGAAATGGGTACGCACGGATCAGAATAAAAGATAATGGTAGAGGCGTGCCAAAAAAAGATTGGAAAAATGTTTTTAGACCTGGTTTTAGCACAAAAAGGGCAGGCTGGGGCTTAGGGCTCTCATTAGCCCAGCGTATCATTGAAGAGATACACGATGGAAAACTCTTTATAGTTGAATCCAGTTCTGTCACTGGGACAATATTTGAGTTGACCATACCATCACAATGATGCTTCAAGCTGTTTTTGGTGGATTGGCTTAACCTGTTTCACGTGTAAATTTTGCACTAATATAAAAGGAGATCTTGTGGATATTTTATTTGCTGCTGCGCAGCCAGGTCAGGATGGTGGAGGATTTTTAGCGTTCCTTCCCTTTATCTTGATCATGGCAATTCTTTATTTTTTTATGATCCGGCCACAGACCAAAAAGCAGAAGGAAAAAGAAAAAATGCTTTCAGAACTTAAAAAGGGGGACAAAGTCATTTCCAGCGGTGGTATCTTTGGAACAGTTTCAGGATTTAAGAATAGTGGTCGGTCCATTATATTAAAAGTAGATAAGAACACAAACCTGACCCTGAACAAAACAGCTATTGCTGGTTTGGCGGGAAAAGTGAGTGATACCGATTTTGAGGGGAAATCCTGATGCCTGCGATGGATATAGTGCATTACGGCGATCCTATATTGAGAAAAAAGTGTTCTCCTGTTAGTGATTTTTCCAATTTGAGCTCTTTGGTAGATGACCTGTTCGATTCAATGTATGAGGCAGAAGGTATTGGTTTAGCAGCAAACCAGGTCGGTCTGGATATGAACCTGTTCGTCATACATATAACAGACACTGATGAAGATGATACCCCAAGGGTATTCATTAATGGTGAGATCATTGTTTCGAAGGGTGAATGTGACTTTCCAGAAGGGTGCCTTTCCATACCGCAAGTATCACTGGATATAGCCCGCCCTGAGACCATTATTTTCAGATACCAGGGTTTGGATGAAGAATGGAAGGAAGAAGAGTTCAATGGTCTCTTGGGAAGGGCAATTCAGCATGAAATGGACCACCTGAATGGTATTTTAATCATAGATCGGGTAAGCTCACTAGAAAAAATGAAGATCAATAAAGAATTAAAAGAAATAAAGATAAATGCGGAAAAAAAGATGAGTAAGCGGTCCCTTGAAAAGAGGTTCGTTCTTTAATTTATACCAGATAATTAGTCTTATACCGATGTTTCTGGTATGAGAGTGGTCTTCATGGGAAACCCTGGTTTTGCGATTCCCACCCTTGAAAAAATAACCCAAAGCCGCCATGATATCATGTGTATCGTTTCAAACCATCCTAAACCTATGGGCCGCCGAAAAATTTTAAAGTATACAGCTGTTGGTGAATATGCTAATCAGCATCAGATGTTACTTATCGAGATAGGGTCCTTTCAGAAGAATACGATAATCTCACAACTCGATTCGTTCAACGCTGATGTATTTGTAGTCGTTGCTTATCGGGTTCTTCCAAGGTCCATCCTTACCATACCAAAAATTGGTTCAATAAATCTGCACGCGTCACTATTGCCTAAATATCGAGGTGCCGCACCAATACAGTGGGCATTAATGAATGGAGATAAAACTACAGGTGTCACCACCTTTATTATTGATCCAAGAGTGGATACCGGGGATATTCTTTTACAGAAGAAAATAGAAATCCATGATAGTGATGATTATGGTACTCTGTCTGAGAGGTCTAGCCATATAGGTGCTGATCTGATTGTTAATACTCTGGACCAGCTGGAAAAAGGAAAGACAGAACCTATAAAACAGGAAAAAGATCTTGCAACCCAGGCTCCAAAGATATCCAAAGAAATGACCAGGATAAACTGGAATTGGCAAGCATTGAAGATACATAATTGGATTCGAGGTCTGTCTCCCATTCCTGGTATGTCGACCAGCTGGAATGGGAAACGTATGCGGGTGTTTAAAACATCCGTTATTGAGAGTTCGGAGAATGACCTACCCGGAATCGTTCAGAAACGATCCAAGAATGAGTTGATCATATCTACAGGGAAAGGCTGTTTGTCCTTGACAGAAATACAGCAAGACGGTAAGAAACGATTACTGATTGCCGAGTTCTTAAGGGGATGTACTGTTTCCGTAGGAGATAAGTTTATTTAATGAAATACCCGTCTCGACAAGCAGCAGCAGATATTATAACCCAGTTTGATGTTACACGCCGACAGCTGAAGAAAGTTCAGCATGAAGCTTACAAAAAATTAAGACCCAAACCTGACTCATGGAATCGGACCATGGTTCTGACCAATGATGTGATTCGCTTGAAAGGCAGATTGGATCATATTTTGGAGCATGTGTCAGGTAAAAAAATGAATCATTTCCAACCAGACCTACGATCTATATTGAGGATCGGTTGTTACGAATTACTTTTTGATGACCATATACCTGATTATGCAGCGATACATTCATCTGTTGATTTGACTAAAGAATCAATTAATAAGAAGGCCGCCGGTCTAATTAATGCGGTATTACGTAAAATACTGCGCCAACATGAGAATGATCCTCATTGGCTGAATAAACTATCGAAACAACATCAATGGCTTTCATTTCCTGCATGGCTTATAAAAAAATGGGAAAAAAGATATGGTAAAGCAGATGCCATTAAACTTTGTAATACTTTTAACCATCCAGTGCCCATGTTTCTTAGGGTGAACCAAGCAAGGATGAGCATGGATAATGTTGTAAAGAGTTTGGCAGAAGATTCAATAGTGGTTGAACAGTTCAAGTCTATACCAAGTTTTTTAAGGGTGCTCAAATGGGGAAAGCATGTTTTAATGACACCATTATTCACATCAGGGGTCATTTCTATCCAGGATCCTGCTTCTGCGGCAATTATTTATTTGCTGGAACCGAAGATCGGAGAAACAGTTCTAGATGTATGTGCTGCACCTGGTACAAAATCACTTATGATAGCCGAAATGGTAGGGTCTGATGGTACCGTTCTATCATCCGATAAGGATTATAGAAGAGTTGAGATGGGAAAATTGGATATAAAAAGACATAAATTAAAGAATATACATTGGTCAGTTCTGGATGCCATGAAAGATCATTTCCCAATTTCAAAGAAGATCCTTATCGATGCTCCATGTACCGGGACCGGTGTGATCGGACGGAGGCCTGATATCAGATGGCGTCGCCGGCCTGGTGATGTTGTTGCAATGGCTGAGCTACAGTTTTCAATATTAAATCATATATCCCGTTATCTTCTATCAGGCGGTATCATGGTTTATTCTACCTGCTCATTAGAGCCTGAAGAGAATTGGGAAGTTGTAGATCGGTTCTTAAACTCAAATAGAGGGTTTAAATTAGTTCCGCCATATTCGAATATTCCGAAGAAATGGGTAAGTGAGAATGGATTTCTGATGACCTCTCCAGTTCACCATGGCACTGATGGTATGTTTGCGGCAAAGTTATTAAAAATATGATGGGAAAAATTGCAAAGTATATAGGTATTCTTGGTGCTCTATCTGTTATCATCATCATCATCATTGATAATATCGTTATGCCAGCATATGTGCGTCATAGGGAGGGACGCTATATGGTCAATGTGATCAATAAATCCGCAGAGTACGCTAAAAAGGTTCTAAGATCCGAAGGATACAAAGGTTTGGTATCGGATACAATACATTCTTCCGCATACATACCAGGAACCGTAGTTGATCAATATCCGGCACCGAATATGCGAGTTAAAAAAGGACGAACCGTACGTTTGAAAATAGCGCTGGGCGAGAAGATGGTTACTGTCCCTGATCTTGTTGGCAGGTCACAGCGCAGTGCTGAGCTAGGATTATCTCAGGTTGGCTTAGAAATCGATACTGTCTATAGGGAGTATAATTCTGATGTTCCATTCGGTAATGTAACCTGGCAGTACCCGAAGGGGGGTGACCAGCTTAATCGGGGAATGGGTGTGCATATAACTACAAGTCTGGGTGTACCACCAAATTTCTTCCAGGTTCCTAATGTCTTTGGGTTGAGCAAGAAAAAAGCCATCGATGAGCTCGAAAAGTCTGGACTCAAACTTGGGAAGATCTATTATCGACAGAATGAGGATTTGATACCTTTTACCGTTCTGGACCAGTCAGTTCTATCAGGGACAGTGCTCGAAGAACCTTCTCCGGTCGATCTAACGATCAGTGTATTGGACATGCAAGATATTTTTAACCAGATCATCGATAAGTGAATCCAATCCCACGTGGCGAACTAGCCAGAAAATTGATCCATATTATAAACTTAGTTATCCCATTGAGCTATTTATGGATCTTTCAGAATCAGATAACCATGGTTGGGATACTGCTTTTTTTTACGATTCTTTCTATTTTTATTGAAATGTTCAGAGTACGAAGTAGCCGGGTGTCATCATTTTTTGAACGCTGGCTGAATTTCATGATGCGTGAAAATGAAACTTCCGGAAATATCACTGGTGCAACCTGGGTTTTTGTTGGTGCTTTTCTAACTGTACTGTTGGTTCCTAATCCATATGCGGTATTAGGCTTGATCTTTTTATCCGTTGGTGATACGGTGGCCGCACTCATCGGTATTGGTTATCCTCTTGTTCGGATTGGAAGAAAAACCTTGTCTGGGACATTATCCGGATTCGTTGTATGTGTCTTAGCAGGGAAAGCAATCGGGTTACCTGTGGGTGATCTTGTAATTATTTTTGGAGCGTTTGTAGCCATGGTCGTAGAATTGATTCCTTCTCCAGTTAATGACAATGTTACCATACCATTATCTGCTGGCTTGGCAATGGCATTAATTGGCTCAGCACTGTGACGGTCTTATCTCCATTCATCCTTTGGTTCTTGACTGCTATCAGCATCCCCGTCATTATCCATTTTTTAAGTCGTTTACGTATCAAGAAAGTTGATTTTAGTACGGTTAGATTTATCAAAACGCTTGAAAGAAGTACCATGCGTAAGACCAAGATCCGGCAATTAATTCTGATGCTACTACGCATAGGGGTCATAGCTGCGTTCGTATTTATGATGGCCCGCCCTGTCACGGAAGGGTTCATGCCTGGCTGGATAGCTGCAGAGTTGGACTCAAGGCTTGTTCTGGTCATCGATAATTCTGCTAGTATGAATGTTAAGACTGATACTGGTACGTTCTTAGAGAGATCAATATCTGGCGCAAGCTCCATCATAGGATATTTTGGAGAACAAACCACTGTTGATATTGTGCAAACATGTCCACCTGAGATCTTATACACTGGTAGGATCAATGATCCGATCATTCCAGTTGTTTTAGAATCGATCCTTCCGTCTGTTAATAATGATAATATCTGGTCAGTAGTGGATTCTGTTATTACCCGTGATAGGATATATGAGCCTATTAGGGAATGCATCATTTTTAGCGATTTTCAGCATAGACCGGATACTTCATTCAACAAGAATAATAACACAAGATCTAAGTGGCATTATTATTTTATCAATCCTGGGGAGGTCCAAGATAATCTGTCGATAGATAATGTAGAGATCATAAATCGAATAAAAATACCAAATCAACTATTGAAACTAAGATCGCGGGTCAAGAATTCTGGTAGGATCTATAGTCCTAATACGCCTCTGGAATTATTTTTCAATGACCATAGGGTTGGTCAAGTGATATCGGATTTTGAACCTGGGTCCAAAAGGGAATTTATTTTTCAGGCCTACCCTGGTATCCAAGGAATATTAAAGGGAAAGGTGCAATTACCGAATGATGATTTTGAACAGGATAATATCTGGTACATCTCTTTACCTATATTGGAAAATATTCGTTGTCTCTTGCTTGGTAGCTCGCAGGAAGATATAACCATACTAAAAATGGTTTTCAGTGCGATCGATCCTGATGGAGAATTCCTTAAAATAGAAGCTCAGGTCCAACCCAGTTTAAATCGATTATTCCTAGATGATCAAGACGTTGTTGTGATTCATAATCCCATTGAAGTAACTGAATCAGGTGTTGAAGCGATCAATAACTATCTCAGGAATGGTGGTGGGATCATCTGGTTCTCAGGTGAGATGGATATGGAACGTGTCCATCCTGATCTTTTCGATCGTATAGGATTCCCAAAACCCGAAGAGGTCGTGCGAGCCGGCGATGGATTTTTCAATGTTTCTTTGCCAGAAGTCATCCCAGAGATATTGTCCAATCTAAATGTACGCAGTATAGATAAAGAAATACCGGAATTTTTCCAATATGTTCGCCATACTCCGTCCAGTAAGCATAATGTCCATCTTCGGCTTAATAACGGTGACCCATACTTGATAGAGTTTACAAAAGGTAGCGGGTATGTCTTTTATTTAACCTCCCTATTGGACCTTAACTGGAGTGACCTGCCAGTTCGTGGGATACTGGTACCGCTTATGTATAAGCTCCTGATCCTGGCTGGAACAGATGAAGTGAACACATCACCAGTGATAGTGGGAGCTCCGAAGTGGATCTCGCTTGATCAGGATATTTTGAGGAACCAGTGGGAGGTTGAGACACCTTCTGGTAAAAAGGAACTAATCGTTCCTGATTTTAATCGGGAAGGGATCATGTTTTATCGCACAACAGAGCTGGGAACGTATAATGTTTTTCTGGATGATGAACTTTATACATCATTCTCAACACAGTTGCACCCCGACGAAGCACTCTACAATAAGATAACTGAAGACGATCTGAACAAGAATTTTACAGATGAAGATCATAAATGGATGAACCTGGATTCTGATTTTAAGCAAGATTTTATGGAGCTTCGTCAGGGAAAATCCTTGTGGAGAACATTTTTGTTACTTGCGTGTATCTTTCTTTTGGCAGAAACACTATTGGGAAGACCAATACTGCAGCAATTAAAAAAAGAGGATGGTATTGAATAAGGATTGGTCCGAAGGAATAGAAAAAGCTTTGACCGTCGGTGTTATTCTGCCAGGTGTGAGTGACTCAGATGTCAATAATCATTTGGATGAACTGGATCTATTGGCAGATACCGCCGGAGCGGAAGTAGTAGGACGTGTCACTCAGCGTTTATCACGAATAAACCCATCCTTTTTTGTTGGTAAGGGTAAGGCCGAACAGATAATCGGCCAGGCAAAAATGCTGAATGTCGATCTTATCCTTTTCGATGATGAGCTAAGCCCAGCACAGATAAAGAATTATCATAGAATGGCTGATGATATTAAGATAATGGACAGGAGCGGTCTGATACTGGATATATTTCAAAAACATGCTCAGACCAGAGAAGCCAAGACCCAGGTGGAACTGGCTTTTTGTCAATATCTACTACCGAGATTAACACGCCAGTGGACGCATCTGGAGAGGCAAATGGGTGGTATTGGAACCAGGGCCGGGATGGGAGAAACACAGATCGAGATCGACCGGAGGCTTATACGAGATCGTATCTCCAAACTGAAAAAGGATCTGAAACGGATCGATCGTGAGCGATATACCCAAAGCCAGCGCCGGAAAAACGAATTCAGGGTTGCCATGGTCGGCTATACGAACGCGGGTAAATCAACATTATTTAACGCACTGACCGGTGCAAATGTATATATTCAGGATCAATTATTTGCTACCCTGGATACAACCATACGTCAGTTGGATCTTGGTGGTCATCAACCTGCCTTATTGAGTGATACGGTCGGGTTTATTCGAAAACTTCCTCACAACCTGGTGGCATCATTTCGGAGTACGCTAAAAGAAGTATTGGAGTCCGATCTGGTTCTTATTGTTCTTGATGCGTCTTCGCCAATTTTGACTGAGCACGTGGAGACGATTCGTGATGTACTGAAAGAACTCGGTGCGGATCAAATAGCTGAAATTTCGGTATTAAATAAGATCGACCTGGTAACTGATGAGAACCTGGTCAAAATGATTCAACGGCAATTTCCTGATGCGGTAGCTGTTTCAGGTCTGCAACATTTACGTCTGAAATCATTAAGGTCTCGAATCTTGAGTGTAATGGAGAAAGATCATGAAACAGTTGATCTTCAGATCCCGTATGAAAATGGTAAAATGATTGCTCTGGTTCAGGATGGAATAGAGGTTTTAGAGCGAACTTATGATGACCGGGGAATCAGACTTAAGGTCAGGGGTAACAAGGATCAGATAGAAAAAATATTAAAAAGGGTACTTGCTAAGTAGTGATATTTTTATATTTTACAAATTTTTTCCAGTCCAGAGGAATTTATTGCTGATACCGAAAAATGAACAAAAAGAGAACAGGAAAGAAGCAGAATAGCAATAGCAAGGACCGTGGCATGAATGGGTAGAACTTTCTTATCCACTTTCCTCCTCTTATCTTACCTGATCGGTCAA
>DCMX01000032.1:37019-37158 GCA_002321855.1 Fidelibacterota bacterium UBA1611
CATTCCCATTCCTGAGATGGATACTCCCTTGAGAATGAAAGGAGATGGGTCAGCCATAGTTGGTACGAACTATGCAGGACAGGCTCTCTATTGGACCGATTCAACCGGTTTACAGGTTCTGGGAGTGGGTGAACTATGG
>DCMX01000145.1 GCA_002321855.1 Fidelibacterota bacterium UBA1611
ACGCAAAGAAAACCTGTTACCATTGAAGCAATGGCACCCTTTTCCGTATAGTCCGGCCAGAATAAAGATAGTATTATGACGGGGCAGAAGGTAGCTGCGATTCCAGACCAGCCAAATATGACAAACCAGAAAACCGTTCTGTCTGGCGATAGAACTGACACGGTCAAAGCAACACCCAATGCTAACAATGCCAAGCCCAAGGTAACCTTTTTTGAAAGGCTTATTAGCCATTTTTCATCAATATCAGGATGAAAAATCTGTTGATAAAAATCTCGTGTTACCGCACTTGAAGCGACAACTAATAACGAATCAACCGTAGACATTACCGCTGATAATACAGCAGCGATATATACACCAATAATGACCATGGGCATGACCTGATTTAGAAGCATGGCCAAAACATTTTCTCCAGCGTTTCCTAAAACAGCTTCAGGATCCTGGCCGGCTTTGGTCAGCATATATCTACCCATAATACCGATCATGACCGCCGCCGTATCCGTTAGCAGCGTATAAAAAATGGCGACCCATTTCCCTTTTTCCACCTCAGCCTCACTTTTAATGGCAATGAACCTCACATAAACCTGGGGGGATCCCATAAATCCGATCCCAATAGAAATAAGACCAGCAACGGTTACAAAATTGATCCAATTAAGACCACCAGGACCCCAAATATCTAATAATGCGGGATCGATCGAATACAGACCATCAATTATAGATGCATCAGATGATAAACTAAAAAAAGCGATGATAGGCAGGACCAATAAGCCTACGAACATTAGTGACCCCTGGAAAAAATCTGACCAGGCCACCGCTAAAAATCCACCAGAAAAAATATACAGGACCACGATCCCAAACCCGATGGCGATACCTGTATAATAATTGAAGCCCAGGAAGGATTCAAATGTCTTTCCTGTAATATCAATTTGAGCGCTCACATATATTATCACAAAAAGAGATAGTGCCGTTGCGGCGAGAACACGGATCAAATGGGTAGAAGATCTAAAATGGCTAACAAGAAAATCGGGAATGGTGATGGATCCATAATCATCTGTCATACGCTTGAATTTCTTCGCCATAAATTGCCAGGAGAAAAAGACACCAATGACCTCACCAACCACTATCCACATGGCGCTTACGCCCATGAGAGCGCCCATTCCAGTCACTCCGATCAAGAGCCAGCCAGATTCCCCCGTTGATCTGGCCGATAAAGCTGCTATCCAGTAGCCCAACTTTTTTCCGCCTACGTAATAATCACTAATATTTGTAATTCTTTTAGAGGCGAAGAATCCTATCCCCAATAGAATCGAGAAATAAATGGCCAAAATAAATAGTTTTGGGTAAAGGTTCATTTCTATATCTACTGCATTGATGATTTTGTTCATTGCCATCCATGAGTTCAGAGCGGGTATTTCATAAATATTCCAACCTGTAAAAACTGCCACGATGTCCAGTTCAGGCAGTACGATCATACGTTGGCCCCCTAACCCAGAAGCAAGCAGAGCGGTGTGGTCATTACCGTAAGGCATTAACCACCATTGGAAGCTATACTTGAACCATGGTGAACCTGTGTCCACGGGCTTTGCAAGAGTGGTCTCCACCCAATTCTCTGGCAGGACCTGTTTATCATCCCACTTGCCGTTGTGCAGGTATAAGTACCCGAATTTTGCAAGATCCTTGGGGGTTAGGTAGAGGCCTCCTTCAGCATCAGTGAGCCCTCTGGGTGTGTGCTTCCAATAGTAATCCGTTATACCCAAGACGTCAAATAAGTTTGTTTCTACATAATCAGTTAGGTCCAGTCCGGTGGTATTTTTGATCAGATTTGAGAGCAGCATCGTAGCGCCGCTATTATATTCAAATTTCTCACCCGGCTCGAATGCCATTGGCTGATCAATTACATACTGTACCCAGTCTGAACTTTTTTCCATCTGAACACAATTACTTGTTGAGTCCGTATAGGGCATAGAAGATTCATCCCACTGTATACCGGTGGTCATGGTCAATACATCTCTGATAGTCATATCGTCCCTTCTATGGTCCGGTGTGGAAGACTCATATCCGTCAAAGTAATTAATGATCTTTGCATCTAACCCTGGGATCTGGCCGTTTTTTAATGCAATACCCACTGCTGCGGCCGTAAGGCTCTTACTGACTGACTGCATGGTGTGAAGGCGGGTATCCTTATAATAGGGATGCCATTTTGGATCAAAGTAATTGTACATACCCGGCTCAGTATTGGTCGTTATGAAAAGAGAATCATAATCATTCGTGTATTCTTTTTCAAAAACTATCGTACCATTCCGAATAACAAGCATACCATCGATATAGCCTAGTTCACCACTTTCCAGTTCTCTGCTGAATGCAGCTAATGAATCATAGTTCATACCCTGAGACGTGGCCGAGGAAACCTCCCAAGCGGCGGTAGGCCATTTTGTTAGCGAATCTGGACCTGTACATACAATACTTGATCCACCAATCATCATCAGTGAAATAATATAAAAGTACTTTTTGTAGTGGATCATTTTACCCTATAGTTCAATAAAAAATGGTTTAACTGTAGTAAAGAGTTTTTTATTTAGTGAGGACCAATTTTTTTGTCATGGTCTTTGATCCTGCAATAAGTTTATAATAGTATACTCCACTGGGCACCGGACCTCCATAATTATCTACACCAGTCCATAAAACATTGTGGTTTCCGGTGCGCTGGTACCCACTGAAGAATTCGTAAACCTCTTTTCCCAGAATGTCGTAAACAGCCAGCCTGATCATTCCCGATTCTGGTAAATGATAGCTGAACTGAGTATTAGGGTTAAAGGGGTTCGGGTAGTTTTGACCTAAAGTGACCTTATCAGGTATGATCTCATCTTTGTCACCGGTCGACAGCTCATCTGAATACTCGATCATGTATAATTGTGGTTTATCAGGAGCAAAACTGGCTGAAGTGAAGACCAGATCACCCTCTCCATCATTATCTATGTCTCCTGCAAATACCTTGGCCACACGTACTCTACCCTGATCATTTCCTGGGGTAAAATTATCTGTGGTGTCATCCATAAAAAT
>DCMX01000008.1:0-2358 GCA_002321855.1 Fidelibacterota bacterium UBA1611
TTGGAGTCGTATTGATGAGTTCCTACAGCCAGCCATTACCCACCCCTGATGCGGTAAAAAAACCTTATGAAATGACCATCCATGGTGATACGCGAGTGGATAATTATTACTGGATGCGTTTGAGCGATGAACAGAAATCTGCCAAGACCTATGATACACATACTCAGGAAGTTGTTGATTATATCAACCTTGAAAATGAGTATACCCAGGGAAGTTTAGCCCATACGAAGAAGTTTAAAAATGACCTGTTTAATGAAATGGTGGGACGAATAAAGAAAGATGATAAAACGGTACCTTACCTTGAAAATGGGTATTATTATTATTCACGGTATGAAGGGAAGAAGGAATATGCCATTTATTGCCGAAAGAAGGGCTCCCTTGATGCTGAAGAAGAAGTTATGTTGGATGGAAATGAACTGGCTGAAGGGTACGATTATTTTGCTGTTGGAGAGAGGTTTGTAAGTCCGGACAATAACTGGCTGGCCTACGGCATTGATACCTTAAGCAGACGATTTTATACCATCTATTTTAAAAACCTTAGAACCGGAGAAGTTTTAGACAGCTCAATACCAAATACCGAAGGAGATATGGCCTGGGCCAATGATAATAAGACTGTATTCTATACATCAAAAAATAAAATAACCCTCTTATCGGAAAAAATATATCGCCATAAAGTTGGGAGTGATTCTAACAGTGACGTTTTAGTGTATAAAGAGGATGATATTGAATATTATACAGGTGTTTACCGTTCAAAATCGGGGAAATATATTATTATTTGGAACGGCAGTACCTTGGTGAATGATTATCATATTCTATCTGCCGATAATCCGGATGGAAATTTTGTGAATTTTACTCCTAGGGGAACAAAACATGAATATTCCATTGCAGAGGGTATTAATAAATTTTACATCTTAACCAATTGGGAAGCAGAAAATAACCGCATCATGGAAACACCTGAGGATGAAACGGATATGTCCAATTGGACAGAAGTGATTGCTCACAGAGATGAAGTCCATCTTTTAGATTTCGATGTTTTTGATAATCACTTAGTGCTCAATGAACGGGGTAATGGTCTAAGAGAATTACGTATAATTAATCAAACATCAAATAAAGATCATTACATCAATTTTGATGAGGATACTTATACAGCCTGGATATCCACAAACAAGGAATTCAATACAAATATCCTTCGCTTTGGTTATAGTTCTCTAGTTACACCCTGGTCTACATATGATTACAATATGGATACGGGAGAAAAGACACTCATGAAACAGGATGAGATTGTAGGCGGCTATGATTTAGGCAGGTATCATTGTGAACGATTGTATGCCAAGGCCCGGGATGGAAAGAAAATCCCAATTTCGCTGGTGTATCGTAAAGATCTGAAAACAGAAGGCGCCCAAAATTTATTGCTCTATGCCTATGGTTCTTATGGTTCTACCAATGATCCTGAGTTCAGCAGTACCCGCCTGAGTTTACTGGATCGGGGATTTATCTATGCCATTGCCCACATAAGAGGGAGTCAGATCTATGGACGCCAGTCCTACGAGGATGGTAAGTTGCTGAATAAGAAAAATACGTTTTTTGATTTTATTGATGTTGGGAAATATTTAATTGATAATAATTATACAGATTCTGAACAGTTGTTCTGCTCCGGCGGCAGTGCCGGTGGGCTACTGATCGGAGCCGTAGTTAATATGGAACCCAGTTTATGGAAGGGCGCCATAGCAGGCGTCCCCTTTGTGGATGTAATTACCACCATGCTGGATCCTTCCATTCCTCTCACATCCAATGAATGGGATGAGTGGGGAGATCCTCGTGAAAAAGAATATTATGATTATATGTTATCCTATTCGCCCTACGATCAGGTAACCGATCAAGCATATCCCAATATGCTGGTGACTTCCGGATTCTTTGATTCCCAGGTTCAATACTTCGAACCTCTCAAATGGGTCGCCAAGCTACGAGATCACTGGCAAGGCAAAAATAAACTTTTCCTGCATATGAATATGGATGCAGGTCACGGGGGTAAATCGGGCCGGTTCAGACGTTACCAGGAATGGGCCTTGTATTATGCGTTTTTATTGGATCTTGCAGGAAAGAAAAAGTAACAATCGTGTTTATTGGACGATAAGAATAATCATCTCACAGCAGGTGAGAATTTTTCGTAACAAAAACGATTTCACTTATTACAACCTTTAGTACACCTGCTGCCGGAATTGCAAATAACATACCCAGGGGTCCGATCAAAGTTCCGCCGATCAACAGTACGATCATGACAGCCATGGGGTGGAGCCCAACGCTTTCGCCCACAAGAACCGGTGTAATAAAATTATTATCGATCTGCTGGACAATAAT
>DCMX01000008.1:2728-2888 GCA_002321855.1 Fidelibacterota bacterium UBA1611
AGGAGAAGGAACCGCTCCAAAAAGCTGGTGTGTCAAGGCACTCTCGCTGCTAATATTATTCATCAGGGCAATCAAAATTGCAGGGATCATTCCAATGAATGGGCCCACCATGGGGATCAGGTTTGCCAGGCCCGCGATAATGCCAATAAATACGATCAAT
>DCMX01000007.1 GCA_002321855.1 Fidelibacterota bacterium UBA1611
GCATGTAAAAGCGAACATGATATCCCAATAGGTGTAAATCGTACCCATGTGAAATATATTGAGAAGGGGCTATTCCCGAATAATAAAAGGGAATTCGCGGTCCACCGCTGTAATCATTGCGCTGATGCTCCTTGTGTTGAGATTTGCCCCACGACCGCCTTGTATACACGAAAGGATGGCATAGTTGACTTTGATAATGACCGCTGCATTGGCTGCAAAAGCTGTATGCAGGCCTGTCCCTATGATGCACTCTATATAGATCCGAATACCAATACAGCAGCTAAGTGCAATTATTGTGCCCACAGGATAGATGGTGGGTATGAACCTGCCTGTGTGATAGTTTGTCCGGTAGAGGCGATAGTATCTGGAGATCTAGATGACCCAGACTCAAAGATCGCTACATTGGTTGCCAATGAGGATGTGACCGTTCGAAAACCGGAAAAGGGAACAAAACCACAGCTATATTATGTCAATGGGAGCTCTGAGATGCTATCTCCTGCTGCTACTGATCGCAAAGATAGTTATGCCTGGAGTGAGCAAATAGCTGGGGTAGGTCATTTTGCGAAATATGCGGACGAACGAGTGAATGAATCGGACCGAGGAAGTCTTTTGCTCCAATTGGCCTTGGAGAACCATGCAAAAAGTGGAACAGCTATTGATCAGCGTGCGGTAGATAATGTACAGAAGGAATTATCATATTACCAGGATCAGGATACTCAACGAGTATATGATACGCCATCTAAAGGAGTACTCTGGGGCTGGCAGGTACCATCCTATATCTGGACAAAAGCGATCGCTGCTGGCACCTTTATGATATTATCACTAATAGAGATAATGGGATTAACACTTTCTGAGAAAGTGCAAATAGAAGCACTATCCACTTCATTATTCTTCATGATTATTACAGCATTTCTGCTCATAGCGGATCTAGATCGTCCAGACCGATTCCTTTATGTTCTTTTACGCCCAAACTGGACGTCCTGGCTGGTTCGGGGATCATATATTATCACAGCATTTAGCGGGACCGTAGCACTGTTAATCATAGGGTATTGGATCGGCTGGGATCTTTCCTGGATAAAAATCCCGGGCTTTTTTCTTGCTTTTTTATCAGCTGTTTATACGGCATTCTTGTTCAACCAAGCCAAAGCTCGTGACCATTGGCAGTCACCTTTATTATGGATTCATATGCTGATCCATTCCCTCATGGCAGGAACAGTTATAATATTGATCTTAGGATCGAACGAGGTTCAGCAATTGATCGGATTGCTGAACGGATTGATCACTCTTAATCTCATTCTGCTTATGATCGATATACTGGTTCCACATCGCAGTATTGATAATCGTAAAACGGTTTTCATGATGAAAAGAGGTTACTTTTTTCTTTGGTCTACTGCAGGTATCTTGATCGGGAATCTCCTTCCACTTTTGATGATAGTAGGTGATTATGGTACATCGATCACTATATTGGCTGGATTATTTGTTCTCCTTGGTATCTTTCTAACGGAATATGTGCGGGTGTATGCTCCGCAGATCGTGTCTTTGAGTTAGGTTGGATAATGAAAAGAACTTGGATAGAGAAGATTTCTGAGTCGGTTGGATTGATACCTAAAATATCCCATCATTTAGATCGGTCTGAAGAATTGAAAATGGAAGGTCCAAAGCCGCTGTACAAATATCCGGACCCTAGCGAATGGGATGATTTTATAGAATTGGATCCCCAATCTTGGCCAGAGAGAAAAGAACGACACTATTCCATTATACCTACAACCTGCTTTAACTGTGAATCTGCCTGTGGACTGTTGGCCTACATAGATAAGGATACGAATAAGGTTCGCAAATTCGAAGGCAATCCTCATCATCCTGGAAGCCGGGGTCGGAACTGTGCAAAGGGTCCGGCCACTATAAATCAGATCAATGATACAGAGAGAATATTGTACCCATTAAAAAGGGTCGGTAAACGTGGTGAAGGAAAATGGGAACCAATCTCCTGGGATCAGGTACTGGATGAGATCTCTGAAAAGATTAGGGTCAGCTTGGAGGCCGGGTTCAAGGATAGAGTGATGTATCATGTAGGTCGACCAGGCCATGAAGGCTACGCTGAGAGGGTACTGAGAGCATGGGGGGTCGATGGGCACAACAGTCATACGAATATCTGTTCTGCCGGAGCGCGAACCGGATATGCACTCTGGCATAAGTTCGATCGCCCAAGTCCGGACCATACAAATGCCAAGGTTATTCTGCTTGCGTCATCCCATCTTGAAACAGGGCACTATTTCAATCCACACGCTCAGCGTATAATCGAAGGAATGATGAAAGGTGCTAAACTGATAGTTTTGGACCCTCGCCTTTCTAACACTGCTTCTATGGCCGATGAATGGATGCCAACTTATCCAGGTAGTGAGTCAGCTGTATTCATGGCTATGGCCAAGATCATATTGGATGAAAAAATGTATGATAGGATCTATATGAAGAACTGGGTGAACTGGGATGAATATTTGATAAATCTCTACCCGGAAGATAATGTTGATTTCGATGTATTTATAATGCGTTTAAGCCAAGAATGGTCTGAGTATACACCTGAATTCGCTGCGAAAGAGTCCGGGATCGATTCAGAACAGATCATACGGGTAGCCAGATTCATCGGGGAGGCTGGGAGCAAATTCTCATCTCATGTATGGCGGGGGGCTTCGATCGGTAACTTGGGAGGCTGGCAGGTTGCCAGAACCCTACACCTTTTGAGTGTATTGACTGGATCTGTAGGTACAGAAGGAGGCACAGCGCCAAACGGCTGGCATAAATTCCATCCAAGTTTATTTGATGATCCACCTGATCCGGATAATTGGAATGAACTCATCTGGCCACCAGAGTATACCTTGTCGCATTATGAGATGAGTGAGATACTACCTCATCTGTTAAAAGATAACCGCGGAAAACTGGATGTCTATTTTACTCGGGTCTTTAATCCCGTATGGACCTATCCAGATGGATTCACGTGGATCGAAATGCTATCAGATACGGATAAGATCGGCTGCCATATTGCTTTGACCCCGACCTGGAATGAAACGGCATTCTTTGCTGATTATGTTCTGCCAATGGGTCACGCTTCTGAGCGTCATGATATTAATTCTTATGAGACCCACGCTGGGGTCTGGATCGCTTTTCGTCAACCGGTATTGAGGGAAAAGGCTCGGCGGGATGGAAAAGATGTAAAATATACCTACGAAGTAAATCCAGGAGAAGTGTGGGAAGAAGATGAATTCTGGATAGAGTTGTCCTGGCGGATCGATAAGGGTGACCAGCTTGGTATCCGTGATCATTTCCTGAGTCCCTATCGAAAAGGTGAGAAAATCAGAATTGATGAATATTATCGCTATATTTTTGAGCATACCGAAGGTCTTCCCGAAAAGGCTGAGCAAGAGGGCCTGACCCCGTTGGATTATATGCGCAGGTATGGTGCATACTTGGTGAAACCATCGGTCTATAAGAAGAATGAGCTTGAGCTATCGCCTGATGTGATAGCTGATTCAAATGTGGCTGACAATGGCCAGATATTCAAGAATGGTAGCGTTATTGGAATTCATTTAGATGGAAAAAATTGTACGGGTTTCCCTACGCCATCGAGGCGGCAAGAGATCTATTCTAAGACCATGGTTGATTTTGGTTATTTGGAACATGCTACCCCTGGATATCGGATAAGGAGTCACATACATCCAGATAATTTGGATAAGGGGAAAAATGAATATGTGTTATTACCCAATTTTCGTCTTCCAACACACATCCATTCCAGATCAGCAAACTCTAAATGGTTAGCAGAGATCGCCCATCGGAATCCTATCTGGATACATACAAATGACGCTGATAGATTGAACGTTGAGACAGGGCATTTGCTTAAAATTAGTACCGAGATCGGCTGGTTCGTCGATAAGGTCTGGGTCACAGAAGCTATTAAGCCTGGTGTGGTGGCCTGTTCACACCATATCGGTCGCTGGCGCCGTAAACAGGATGACGGCAACCGGTTCATGACAAGTACGATAGATATAAAAAATATGGGAGATGGAAAATGGAAGATGGAAGTTCTCAAAGGGGTCGAACCTTGGAAAACGGATGATGCAGATACCAAACGGATATGGTGGAGAGATGGTGGTGTCCATCAAAATATAACCCACCCTGCAAATCCTGATCCGATCTCTGGTGCACATTGCTGGCTTCAAAAAGTTAGCCTATCCATTCCAGGGCCGGATGAGAGATATGGTGACGTATTTGTAGATACCAATAGATCCTTCGAACATTTTAAGAAATGGAATACGTGGGCCAAGGAGAAAGAAACTCACCCTGACGGTTTACGGAGACCTCTGTGGATGACCAGGCCGCTTGCCCCGCAAAAACGGCATTTTTATTTAGATGAATAAAGTTATCCTGAAAGAAATAGACAAAAGGGAACCGTAATTCAATACCAGCATGAAGTTTTTAATTGCTATAGGAAGTAAGGAATATTCTGAGTCCACCCTCCGAGTAGGAATGCAGATAGCAAAATCATTCCAGGCTGCGGTCACTATTGCATATGTAGGACCAAAGATCAGTGATTTTTCTTTACCACATGTGAGGTTGGCACAGGAACGTATGGAAGAATGGGACTTTGATAGGCCAGGTGTAGATGTATTGGAGTGGGCCTTTAATTTTCTATCAGAAAATGATTATATCACGCCTACGACCATTGAGTCCGGTTTCCCTAAGAACACTTTAGTTCAGACAGATGGTAGTCGGTGTGAACTCTATCTGCAGGGTACGATCTCCAAAGATGTCAATCTTATATTACGCAATGGGGATATAATCTCAGAACTGCGTGATGAAGTTAATAGAGGCGGATTTGATGTAACGATCATTGGTGGAAGTCAAAAGCGCCGTATGGCCCATGATCTGATACAGTACATAGGAAGCTCGATCCTAATCGTGAATAAATATAGTCAGGACAAGACATATGGTCTATTGTTACCGGTTGATGACTCAATGAAAACACCGCAGGCTGTGAAGTATGGCGTTCGGGTTGCACAAGCGTTTGGGATAAAGGTAGACCTGTTGACCGTATCTAGAACAAATGAATTTGGTACAGGCTACAAAAATGCTGCGAACCGAGCAGCAAAAATGATGCGTCGAATGGGGATTGAGCATGAGAGTCACTTCAAGCACGGAGATCCTGTGACAGTTATTCGTGAAACAGCAGGTAATGATCACATCATAGTAATGGGTACATCTACAAAAAATCCGATCGCAAAATTTTTTATGGGCAGCAAACCACTGCAGATCCTGAGATCAAATTCATGTCCGATCTTAATTGTTAAATAATAAAGTGTAGACCCTTTGCTTCAGCATATCATTTTTTGGCTAACCCAGAAGCGTTGGTTGCTTTTTGCATTAGGGGTTGGCACTCTATTATTATTTTTACCAGTTCCATCCAGTATGGAATCAATGCGGGGCGAGACCATGGCGGACCCGATAAAGGCCTACCGAACGATGATCATTGTAATAATGGCAATTATTCTGATCATTTTTGAACCGATACCATTGCCTGCTGTGGCACTTATGATCCTATTTCTCCAGGTCGTGCTGGGAATAGATGGTCCAAATGGTGTGGCACAATCCTTTATGAATGATGCGGTCTTTTTTATAATGGGATCCCTGATGTTAGCGGTGGCTATTGTGAGCCAGGGATTAGACTCGCGGCTTGCACTCTTGATCATCAGGTTCACAGGGAATAAAACATGGCGTATTACATTAGGTTTTGTAGGGGTCTCAGCATTTCTTTCCTCTTTCATTGGTGAGCATACTGTAACAGCAATGATGATGCCGGTGGGTCTCACTCTTATTCATAATACCAGCACTGATCGGGAGAAAACTAAAAATCTGGCCGCATTGATACTTTTTTCCATCGCCTATGGGAGTGCCATGGGATCCATTGGTACTCCCTCGGGCGGCGGACGTAATGTGATCATGATCGGCTATTGGCAAGAATTCGGGTTTGGGGATATCTCCTATCTGGGATGGATGAGATACACATACCCGATGTTATTGATAGAAATACCGTTCGCTGTAGCAATCCTCTGGTTCACATTTCGGCCTACACAAAAGGTGCTGGATTCTGCAGTTCGAAAATTAAAAGTTCAGGTGGCAAGGAGGGGGGCAATGACAGGTCAGAATATATTAGCGATCATTGTATTTCTTATCGTCTTCTTAGGATGGGTATTCCTTAGCAAAAAGATCGGATTAGGTATCATAGCTTTGATAGGTGTCTTTCTGTATCTGGTCTTAGGCTTGATCCGCTGGTCCGATCTGAATCGAAATACCAACTGGGGTGTTATCCTGCTCTTTGGAGCGGCTGTATCAATTGGACTACAGATGAAAGAGACCGGGGCGGCGCTTTGGATCGCCAATTCAGCGATAGACATAATGAAACTCCTAAGTGAAGATATTTCTATTTTACGTTGGCTGGTCTCTGTTCTGTTAACTGGGGTTCTGACCAATCTTCTCAGTAATGCTGCTACGGTGGCTGTGGTCGGTCCTATCGTGTTGAATTTGGGAGGTGATCCAATTGTAATGGGATTTTCAACTGCGATCGCGTCGGCATTCGCCTATTTAACAGTTGTTGCTTCGCCAACATGTATGATCATACATAGCAGCGGTTTGGTTAAGCAGTCGGATTTTCTGAAAGCTGGCTGGAAAATGTTTATTATGTCTATTATTATTCTTTTTATCATATCAAAATTCTGGGCAGTTTCATAATTGTTTTGCCAGAAATTTTCCACTAACATTCAATTGCACTTTTTATTATAGAACCAAAAAATTATTAGCTGGAACCTTTGTTAAATCTAATCCAATTGTAAAGGAAGTATAGATATGTCTAAAAAAACATCAAGTGTTAATGCCGCAACAGGCGCTTATCAGCGTGCTGTAGAGCTTCTTGGACTCAAACCCAATATAGCACGCGCCCTTGAGATGCCAGATAGAGAGCTCACAGTAGAGGTGCGTTTCAGGAGAGACAATGGTGAGGTTATGAGTTTGTTAGGGTTCCGAGTTCAGCATAATAACACGCGAGGACCCTTTAAGGGCGGAATCAGATACCATCATCACGTGGACCTTGCAGAGGTCAGGGCACTGGCCACGTTAATGACTTGGAAGACCGCGCTACTGGATATTCCCTACGGTGGAGGAAAAGGTGGGATTGCGATAGACCCCAGTGAATTTAGCAATTATGAGCTCGAACGGTTATCAAGGAAATTTTTTAGGGCAATCGATCCCGTGATCGGTCCAAACATTGATATCCCTGCTCCAGACGTAAATACAAGCCCAGTGGTCATGGGATGGTTCATGGATGAATATAGTCAGGCACATGGCTATACGCCCGCAATCGTAACTGGGAAGCCTCTTGAGCTTGGTGGATCTGAAGGCAGAGAACATGCCACAGGAAAGGGTACCGCAATAACGGTGAGAGAAACAGCCAACAAATATGATATAGATCTAGACAAATCTACGGTTGTCATTCAAGGTTTTGGTAATGTGGGATCATTTGCAGCCAAATTTCTTGATGAATATGGCTGTAAAATAGTTGGAGTGAGTGATGTTACTGGTGGTATACATGAACCGGATGGGCTTGAGATCCCAAGTCTGTTTGATTACAATTATAATAACAGAACCATTGATGGTTGTGGCCAAGGTAAAAAAATAACTAATGATGAATTATTAACTTTGGAATGTGATTTTCTGATTCCTGCTGCACTGGGAGGCTCCATCAATAAAGAAAATGTTGATACTTTGAATTGCAGGTTTGTTATAGAGGCAGCCAATGGGCCAGTGACACCCAAAGCCGCTGAAACTCTTTGGGAAAATAGTGTGCCAGTCATACCGGATATTCTTACAAATGCCGGTGGTGTAACGGTCTCCTATTTCGAATGGGTTCAAAATCTGCAGCAATTCAAATGGGAGTTAGAAGAGGTAGACACAAAACTTGAGACTAAAATGGTGAAGGCTTTTAAAGAAGTTTATAATATAAAGGTTGAAAAAAAAGTTCCAATGCGAATTGCATCTTTTATGGTTGCGATCGATAGAGTGGCACGCTCATATGATCTTAGGGGGGTTTGAATTATATAATTACTATCTAAAGTAAAAGATCGGATTTAGAATTTTTTTTACTGGAAAAATAAATTCTGTTAACTATACTCAAAAAGTGTTGGGAATGGGTTGATAGAAACGATATATACTATCTATTTTATCCCTATCTGAAATAAGTAAAATACTTTTCCAACAGTGCAAATCGATGTTTACACCAAATTCAATCGTGATTATGTGGTTTGATAGGGTATGAAGACACATTACCGGGAAAATTATTTTTCCTACCAAGCATTTAGAATCTTTGGCAGGGAAATAATGTTTCAACTAAATTTAGCATCAAGTATTCTGGAATAATTTTGATTCAATAAAGAGGAGGATCTATGGAACTCATTCACCCCGTATTTAAATGGCTCCATGTTATTGCTGGGATCATGTGGATAGGCCTACTCTATTTTTTCAATTTCGTCAATACTGGCTTTGCACCCACCATGGATGGTGACACCAAGAAAAAAGTGGTACCCGAATTGATGCCAAGAACGCTTTACTGGTTCCGATGGGGGGCTGCCTATACCTGGTTCACGGGTTTTATTTTGTTGTTGGTGATCTTTTATCATGGCGGGATGACCTTTGATGATCCGGATACTGAATATGGCGTACCTTTTTTAGTTATGGCAATGGTCACATTTTTGGGTGTATATGCATATGATGCTTTCTATAGCTCATCCATAGCAAAAGATACAAGGGTAGCAACATTGATCAGCTTTGTTGTCTTAGGTGCGATCGTATTTCTAATGAAAGACTGGGCCGGTTTCAGTTACCGTTCATATAATATACACTTGGGAGCATTGTTTGGCACTAATATGGCCTTCAATGTATGGTTCCGAATTTGGCCCGCACAACAGAAGATCATCTCAGCGATCAAGAATGGTGATGCGCCGGATGGTGATCTCCTGGCTCTGGCCGGGCTACGCTCCAAGCATAATACCTACATGTCTGTACCGTTGGTCTGGACGATGCATAATCAGCATCATGCCGATGTTCTCTCTGGCGGCAAGTTCGGTATCGACAGTGAATGGAGCTGGCTGGTATTGATGGTCATAGTGGCTCTTGGTTGGCACATAGTTTTTCAACTATATAAAAAATCAGCAACCATAAAAGGTTTTTAGTTTATTTTTCAAATATTTAGAATAAAAAACCCCGGGAGTCTGGGGTTTTTTATTCTCTCTTTCTGGAAAAGACCATACTGTAATTTTCCACGTATCAGATGATCAACTAATTTTGTGAGAACAGGTCACAAGACTTTTTATACTCTGTATCGCATGTTCTCTACACTGATTATGTTATCATGTTGATCTTTACTTTTGTGTTTGTTACTACTTGTTACCTAAAACACAATTTCAAAAAGATTTAGCTTGAGTCGAAAACGAGCCATTCTTATGTTGGTAATGACCGGTATAATGTGGTCCACTGGTGGTCTCCTAATTAAGATCATTCCATGGCCGCCGATGGCAATTTCTGGTATCAGGGGAGGGATTGCTGCCCTAACGATATTCCTTTTGACCGGCAACCTAAAATTCACTTGGTCAAGAATACAGGTCGCTGCCGCAGTTTGTTATGTCCTGGTGGTGACCTTGTTTGTTATTGCGAATAAATTAACAACAGCAGGTAATTCTATTTTGCTCCAGTATACTGCACCTGTTTATGTTGCGATATTCGGCTATACTTTCTTAGGTGAAAGATCAACCCGGGTTGATCGGGTCACCATCTTGGTTCTTTTGACTGGTTTGACCGTATTCTTCTTCGATGAATTAACTATAAGTGGGGTCTTGGGGAATGTATGCGCAATATTGTCTGGCATGAGCTTTGCCGCACTTACGATCTTATTAAGGAAACAAAAAGACGGATCTCCGTCAGATTCAATCCTTCTGGGAAACCTTTTGACACTGTTGGTTGGTCTTCCTGTCATCGTGACCGGTGTGACCTGGGATCCAATTCCGTGGTTACTTATAGTGGTGTTAGGTGTCTTTCAGCTTGGCATACCCTATGTGCTCTATACAACCGCTATCAAATATGTGACCGCTCTGGATGCAATAATATATCCAATTATTGAACCGATCCTTAATCCTATAATGGTCTTCCTGGTCTTGGGTGAGGTTCTTGGATCTTGGGCGATCCTTGGCGGTGTCCTAGTGTTAGGCGGTGTAATTGTTCGTGGGCTATTACAAGTAAAAGAATAATAATAAAAATGCCCTTATTCGGACTTTTTTATTATTATTCTAAGAATATAAAAGAAACGTTCAGCTGTTCCCATTCTCTTCGTTACTCATTTCACAATTCATATCATGGCCGCAACACATAGGCGATTTGATCTTACCATGACCATCCGGGCATCTGGCAACAGCGACCATGGTCCCATCATCTTTTGTAATGTGGTCATGTACCAGGTCCGAACCACACTTTACACATTTCAGGCCGGTAACACCCATGCCACAATGTTCGCATACATAATCTGACATTTTTGTAATCCTCTCTATAAATGTTATAATTACTTTACGAACTTACATTATATAAGAAATATGTGAAATTTAATATTATTAATAATAGGAACTATTATTAATAATATAATAATATCAATTGTGCGTTACAGCCGCCAAAGAGAGACGATTCGCAGAATTGTCTATAGCACCAATACACATCCCATTGCCGATTGGATCTTTAGTGAATCAAAAAAAGAGATTCCTGATATAAGTCTGGGGACCGTGTACAGAAACTTGAAACAATTAAACGATGAAGATATAATTAGAACAATCTATGATGGTTCCATTGCCAGGTATGATTGGAACATGAATTCCCATGATCATTTAAAATGCAAGAAATGCGGC
>DCMX01000067.1:0-1382 GCA_002321855.1 Fidelibacterota bacterium UBA1611
GCATGGGCAAACTCATGAAAAGACAAGGCAAACATCAAGGTTGGGATCAGTAAGACCAGGGCTTCCGGTGAAAGTCGAAATAAAATAGTTAACTCCGCGGATGGTGCGTTTTATACACTTCTTTAAGATGGTGTTTATCCAGGTGCGTGTAGATCTGAGTCGTAGAAATATCGCTGTGCCCCAGAAGCGCCTGAACAAAACGAAGATCTGCGCCGCCTTCCAGCAAATGCGTTGCAAAGGAATGACGCAATGTGTGTGGAGAAACGGGTTTGGTAATTCCGGAAGCACGCACCCATTTAGTTAAGAGAATATTAACCATGGATCGGGTTAGTGGTTTGCCATTTCTGCTTAAAAATACGGAACTGGAACCTGTATTTTTTAAAAACCCTGGCCGAGTATAGGTTAAGTAATCATTCAAATATCTTTTTGCAGTTCCGCCGATGGGAAGTAAACGTTCCTTTGAACCTTTCCCCATGATCCGGATCATGTCATCATCCAGAAATAAATTGGATATCTTCAAATCACACAATTCCGAAACGCGGAGCCCGCAGGAATAAAGCATTTCTATGATAGCTATGTCTCGTTTAGCAAACTGGGATGATTCATCCACTGCCTTTGTAATAGCAGCTATTTCTGTTTCACTCAACACCTCGGGAAGTTTTTTGGGTGCTTTTGGACTGGTCAGGACCAAAGTTGGATTTTCTTTAATAATACCTTCTGCCGATAAAAATTTATGGTATGAGCGGATGGATGAAAAAATCCGGGCAATACTTGAAGACGCCAATCCCCTTTCATTCAGGGTCCTGATATATTCCCGAATGTGCATCTGGGAAATTTCACCCAAGGCGTCTACTCCTTTTTCTACTATGAATGCAAGATACTGGTTCAGGTCCCGTTGGTAAGCTTCAAACGTTCGGGGCGACACATTTCGTTCCACCCGCAACATGGTCAGGTAGTCTTGGAAATGAGTCTCCATCCTAGCTCAAGAAATCATCTTCGATCAAACCGCAAAGAATCTGGCCCGTCATAATATGTCCTTCCTGGATCCGTTGTGTATCTTCACTGGGAACATAAATCGTTACATCTGCCAGGCCATTCATCCTGCCCCCTGATATACCGGTAAAAACAACTGTTTTAAGACCTTTGAATTTGGCCTGTTTGATGGCAGCAATCACATTTTCTGAATTGCCGCTTGTGGAAATGCCAACCAGGACATCCCCTTCTTTTCCAAGACCCTGTACCTGCCGGGAGAACACGGATTCAAAATCCGTATCATTGGACCAGGCGGTCAAAAAAGATGAATCTGTGGTCAATGCAATGGATGGAATGGGTTTTCGCTCGTGGCTGGTCATACCGCCCATGAGCTCTGTTGCCAGGTGCTG
>DCMX01000067.1:1783-2682 GCA_002321855.1 Fidelibacterota bacterium UBA1611
AGTTGCTGCAGATACAATATCATCCATACAGCCATCGACCATGGCTTCTTTCATGGATGCGCTGGCCAGAATCTGTTCTTTTATTTTTTCACGCATTATTCTTTCCAATGAACTGCATCTGCCAGTTCTTTCATTCGGTTTGAATGTATTTCAATGATTGTGCCCGTTACAATAATCGAAGCACCTGCTTTTACTGTTTCAGATGCAGTTTCCGGGGATCGAATTCCGCCCCCTACGATCAACGGGACATCTACTGCATCGTTCACAGCTTTTACGACACCGGGTGCAACCGGTTCCTTTGCACCGCTGCCTGCTTCCAGGTAGATCAGGTTCATGCCCAGATATTGCCCCGCCAGGGCGTGGGCCACCGCCACATCAGGTCGATTCATGGGGATGGGTCGTGTCCCGCTCACGAATTCAACCGTGGATCCGGCTCCCCCATCCATGAGAATATATCCCGTTGGAATGGTTTCAATACCCATGACCTTTACCAGGGGAGCAGCAATAACCTGTTCCCCGATCAAATAATGAGGATTCCTGCCTGAGATGACCGACATGAACAGCATGGCATCATAATAACTGTTAAGCTGTCCTACACCGCCAGGAAAAAAGATGACTGGGACATTTGATACTTCCTTGATTTGTTTTACACGTTCTGTACAATTCCCGTCCATCATGAGACTTCCGCCGACAAAAAGTGCATCCACACCGGAATTATTTGCTAATTCTACACGGGAGTTGATGGAATCTTCATTCTTCCGGTCTGGATCAATCAGGACAACATAGGCGGCCCCTCTTTCAATGATAACCGAATTTAACTGGGAAAAAACGGACATTTATCCAACGTGTTCTTCGTATGATAGGAAATTCATGAGTTCATCTTTTTCTTCAGGATTTGA
>DCMX01000131.1 GCA_002321855.1 Fidelibacterota bacterium UBA1611
GTGGCACCGCTTGTAAAAATAATATCTCTGGGTTGGCCTTTAATACATTCCGCCAAAAGTCTTCGGGAATTCTCCACAGCTTCCTTCCCTTCCCGACCATATGCATGGTGTACACTAGCAGCATTACCAAATTTATCCCTGAAATAAGGCAGCATAGCCGATAGAACAGCAGGGTCAATTGGTGTCGTGGCTTGATTATCTAAATAGATAAGGTCTTTCATAAGTCGTCTTTTTAATCAAGTGTGGAAAAAACAGATAATTCTCTAATAACTCCTTATTAGCCTTTTAAGGATGAAACAAGTGTCCTCATTTGCTCTCCGCTTCCACCATTAGCCAGCATGACCATCTCGGAAAGAATACTGATCGCGATCTGTTCAGGTGTTTTTGCTTTAAGATCAAGACCGGTAGGAGAAAAGAAATTCTCTAGTTCACTATCGGAGATCCCATTTTTTGTCAGGTAATCTTTTATAATAGCTGTTTTTTTCGCACTTGCCACAACACCCACATAGGGTATACCTCTTTTCAAGGCTTCGAAAGTCACTTTATCATCATTACGATGATGAGTCGCCAAAATGAAATAATCCAAATGTTGATCAATATCATCTAATTCTAAAGGGTCCGTTATGACATCGGACGCGTCTGGAAATCTTTCTTTTTCACCTTCATCAGTTTGAACAATAACCTTGAAATTCAGAATACTGGCCATTTGGCATAGGACCTCTACTACTCGTCCCATTCCGCGAATGAGCAAAGTTGGATTGATCAAATTAGGTTCTACTATCACTGACATATAACCTCCACAAGGGATACCCATTCCCATTTCATCACTGTCCAGATCGATCTCAACAGTCCTAGGTACACCATCTTCTAATGTTTCTTTGGCTGTGGCAGCGACACGGTTCTCGATACAACCGCCTCCAATATATCCGATGATTCGCTTGCCGTTCTTATCAAATAAAGCCTTATCACCTATCTTGCCAGAAGATGAGCCATGAACACTGTAAACAGAAGCTATAGCATAGGGTGTCTCTGCAGATTCAAGGCTCGCCATCTTTTGAATAAGGTCTTTATGCCTGGACATAGATTAAATTTTTGATATGATTCGAAGATAATCATCCTTGGTATCGCAATCAAGAATGATCTCATCAGAATTTATTGGTATCCCGATAGCATCATCAGAATATTGTTTCAGAACTTTTTTACAACCCCTGTCTCCCTTGGACGAAAGTATTTCACTGAAATATTTTCTTGGAAAAATGACCGGATTTGCTTGACGGTCAGAATAAAGGGGGTAGACAATTCTGTCTCCTTCATGAATGCAGAACTGGTTCACTAATCCATCAAGTGTTTGCACCGATACCAATGGCATGTCTCCCATCACTATCATATTACCATCAACATCATCTGGTAATGCTGATATACCGGCACATATGGATGTGGTCATTCCACTCTCCCAGCTACTGTTATACACAATCTGATCAACAGTCTCCGGTAAGACTCTTTCAACTTTATCATGCATATAACCCGTGACCACTATGACCGGCCTTAAAACAGAATTAAGAACTGTATAGCAAGTTTGACTGATGATCTCGCCCTCATTCAACGTCATCAAAAGTTTATTCTCATTGCCCATGCGTGATGATCCTCCGGCAGCAAGAATAGTTGCAGAAACGATCATGCGAACGCTTTAAATCTGGTTCTCTTATCCATCCTGGAAAGAATATCAACAAGATCTATCAGGCTATTCAAATTATGGATCGGTAAAAAATCATCAACATGTGGTAGGATCGCCTGCAGACCCTGGGTAAGTGGCTTAAAGTCCTCATAACCAAGATTCGGATTCAACCACACCAATCTATGACAACTTCGGTGTAATCTGTCCGTTTCTTTAGCCAATAATTCAATGTTACCTGTATCCCAGCCATCGCTTATAATGAGCACGATCGCTCCACCACTGAGCACTCGACGGGCCCAAATACGGTTAAATGTTTCCAGCGTCTCACCTATTTTCGTACCACCAGACCAATCTTTTACCGATCCATTGATCAATTCCAAGGAATCATTAGCATCCTTTTTTCTAAGATAATGAGTGATCCTGGACAGACGGGTCCCAAAAGTGAATGCCTCCACCCATTTATTGATCGAGTGAACAGTATATACAAAATGCAGTAAGACCCGTGAATAATGGTCCATTGATCCGCTGATATCAGTGAGCACCACCAATGGCCTTTGTTTGGTCTTTCTATCCTTCCAATCGAGTTGAATGAAATCCTGGGTGGGGAAAATATTATTGCGTATAGTGTCACGAATATTTAGACGATAGGACGCTCGTCCTTTCTGCAAACGGCGCAATTTTCTTTCTCCAAATTCCAGGGTCCATCGGCTTATGAACTTCTTAGCCTCATCGTACTCTTCAGTGGTATATGCATCAAACCGTTTTTTCCTTAAAATCTCCTGCGGGCTATAAAGAAACACATCAAACTCTCCTTCTTCAACTTCTTGATCATCTTTTTTGTCTTTGAATCCTGCAGCCCGCTTACTATAAAGTTCTTTTACCTGGTCTTTGACGCTATGTAATTCTGCATCGTTTGACCGGGATCGATGAAGTCTTCGCAATATATCAGATACATTTTCTATCTTGTCCGGATTTCGCCAGTATAGGTCGAACAATTGGTCAAAAAGAGGAATCATCTTATGGTTTGTGATAAAACAAGCTTTAAGAGAATCACGAAAATCATGCCGATTGGATGGATCGATCTTAGAGCTTGCTTCAATAGCGCTCATGATCTCGCCTGTACCTACGTGCCAGCCAGCCTGTCTCAGGAACCGACCGAAAACAGTGATAGCATTATGCAATCTAGATTGTATAACAGTAGGCAATGATGAAAAACTATATAGTAATTAGGTTGGCTTCTGTGAAGGCACGCTGTACCAATCCGTTTGTGGTCTCTCCGTCCATTTTCTCAATATCATCCTGATATTTGAGCAGTGCACCCAATGTATCGGAAGTTATCTCGCTCGACAATTCTGTGGTCCCTAGTTTTATCAGTGCATTGGCCCAGTCAAGTGTCTCAGCAATACCAGGCAGTTTATAAAAATCCTTTTTTCGTACAGCTTGCACAAAGGCAACCACTTGTTTCCCTAACTCTTCATTGACCTGTGGAATTTTGCGTTTCACGATCTCAAATTCCTGCTCGGCGGTTGGATAATCGATCCAATGGTAAAGACAGCGCCGCTTGAGCGCATCATGGATCTCTCTCGTACGGTTGGATGTGATGACCACGATCGGTGGTGTCTCTGCAGTTATGGTTCCAATCTCAGGGATCGAAATTTGAAAATCAGACAGGATCTCCAGTAAAAAGGCCTCAAACTCTTCATCAGCACGATCCAATTCATCAATAAGCAGAACAGGAGGACTCTCACCATCATGATCTATGGCTTGAAATAGAGGACGCTTAATTAAAAACTCTGAACCGAAGATCTCCTTTGAAATTTTTTCCTTGTCCTTTTGACCTTCCGCTTCCAACATACGGATCTGCAAGATCTGGCGGGAATAATTCCACTCGTAGATAGCATTATGGACATCCAAGCCTTCATAACATTGCAAACGAATAAGATCCGTACCCAAAACTTTCGCCAGGACCTTGCCTATTTCTGTTTTTCCAACGCCCGGTTCTCCTTCCAAGAAAATTGGTTTATTCATTTTCAAGGAAAGATAAATGGAAATGGATAGAGAACGGTTAGCAATATAGTGATGATCATCCAAGCTTACCCTGATATCATCTACTGTGTTCAACTCAGTCACTTTCATATCATTATGCCATTATTAAATAATAATATGACCAGCTGTAATCTCGCTCATTTATTTAATAGATCTTTGATCTGTTAGTTATACAAAGGCTGCAGGTTCTGCTTCAAATTTCTTTTTACAGCCGCCACAGCAAAAATAGTAGCTTATCCCATCATATTCGAAAGAACTATCGGCGGTCTGGGGATCAACAAGCATACCACAGATGGGGTCCGTTTCTTTTCCATTGTTGGCCTCTTCAACATCAAGAATTATTTCATCTTTCCAAGCGGTCTTCCTTTTATACTGAACTAGTTCTGCCATAATTGATACAGCAATTTCCTGAGGAGTTATTGCCCCAATATCCAGCCCGGCAGGAAACTTGATCGAACTGATCTTATCTCTGCTTATACCATCCTTTACCAATTGTTCCAATAAGCTTTCGGTTTTCCTTTTGCTTGCGATCAAAGATAGAAACTCTGGTTTTGAAGCAATAGCTGCTTTTAAAGCTTGAATGTCACCATTGCCCTGGGTCGCTACTATAGCCACACACTGATCTTCAAAGACGGAAAATTCATCAAGTTTTGTTACCTGTTCAGGTAACTCTAACTCAGATATTTCGGGTGAAAGAACATATATATCATAGTCTAAAAGTTGACCCAGTTTTGCCAGGGCATTAACTGTAGGCGTATTTCCATAGATCAATAGTTTGGTCATAGGTAGTACCGGTTCAATATGAAATTCAAGAGCGCCTCCACTTTCACAGGTTAAAAA
>DCMX01000084.1:0-1682 GCA_002321855.1 Fidelibacterota bacterium UBA1611
AAAAAATGTTGCAACATTTCCCGGTGCAATATCGATGCTTTTCACCTTGACACTTGACATTATCCCGGTATCATTCATGAGATCTACCCTATCATTCTCAACGATCTTCAATTCTTTTATATCCTTCTTATTCATCATCACTACCCACCGCTCATCGATATTTCTAAAACTATCGACTTCATCATAAATGATAGTATTGAACTGTCCTTCACTACGCACACTCGACATTAGGAATGTATCCTTACCTGCCCTTGTCTCAGGGATCTTTACCAAACTAAAATTCGCCTTTCGATCAGATGTTGCAAACTCTGGTCGATGAAAGGTTCGGTTCTCTATCTGGAACTCTTCCCTATTACTATCGATATTCCCAATTTTTCCAAATCCAGGAATTACCTTGGATATCGCATTGCGGATATAGCGATGATCTTTAAATAAAGAAAAATCGACCCTATCATCTCCAATTATTTCGGAAGCGATATCTGATATGATACTTATTTCCGACCGTACATTTTCAAGCCTTCGTATCCCACCATCGCTCATTCGTACAAAATTGAACATGGATTCCTGAGTAGTTGCCTGCATTTCTTCATCGCGTGCAGCCACTGGGAGAATGATCGTATCGCCCTTGATCCCAAATAGGTGGCTTTCATTCAGCGTTGTAGTGAGAAATATCTTGAAAGGGATATTTTTAAAAGCAGTTTCAGCAAAAGCAGAATCTGGCGTTGCAGCGTAGAGATTACCGCCCATGAAAAAAGCAAGATCGATCTCTCCTCTCTCCGCTGCACGAAGGCAGCTCAGTGTATCCATGCCCTTATCTTGTGGGTACTTGACCCCTAGCAATTCTTCAATATCTTCCAGTATCATCTTCTTAAGTGATGGTGTAACACCCATTGATCCAATACCCTGTACATTGGAGTGCCCCCTGAGCGGCAACAATCCTGCATTCTTCCGCCCCAGCATACCTCGCAAAAGAGCGAGATTCACAATTGACTCCACATTCTCTACACCGTGAACATGTTGTGTGATCCCCATAGACCAGGTAAAGACCACATTCTCCGAATTATGATAAATGTCCGCTAAATTTTCTATCTCCTTTCGACCTATTCCAGCGCATCTTTCAATATCTTCCCATGATGTACCATTCACATCATTTTCAAATTCAATAAAACCGTTCGTGTGTTCATTAATAAAACTCTGGTCCAAATGTTCTTTTTCTATCAACGCCTTTGCAACACCTTTCAATAGAGCTATATCTCCACCAATATTCGGCTGTATATATTCAGAAGCGATCTCTGAGTCATCCAATAGCATCGATCTCCAGTCACTTGGAACTTTGAAACGTACCAGTCCTGGTTCTCGAATAGGATTAATGACAATGACCTTTCCACCACGCCTGCGGCACTCTAAGAGTTCTTTCATGAGGCGTGGATGATTTGAGGAAGGGTTCGCACCGATGACCCATATCATATCTGTTTTCTTAAGGTCTTCCAAAACAACCGTAGCGGTTCCACTCCCTATGGTCCTATTCAGTCCTGTTCCTGAAGCCTGATGACAATAATAGGAACAATTATTGATGTTATTGGTACCATATGCTCTCGCGAACACCTGCAATAGGAATGCTGCTTCATTGGAAGACCTTCCAGAACTATAAAAAAAGGTACGTTCAGGAGAAACTGAAGAAA
>DCMX01000084.1:2059-4943 GCA_002321855.1 Fidelibacterota bacterium UBA1611
ATCACTGCTATTGGAAAAGAACAATGGTGTGTTCAGTCGACCAGATAGAGCGAGTTCGCGTGGTCGAATTCCTTGAAGATCTAATATGGAGTTATTTTCAAATAGACCTAACGGGATCGGGCCCTGAATATCAGTAAGCTGTGCCTGGATGCTCTTTTTACATATCTCTGGAAATTTACCTACCTCATTCTTCATACCACCCTGTTGTCCACCCATTCCCAGCGCACAGGTCTTACATGTGTTCTTCGAGATAATAGACCGCATGAAATTCCTAACTCCCACGGTTCTCGCTATACGAAGAGAATCTTTTATGGCGTTAAGGCCTGATACTGCTTTATCCATTATTATGTGAAAAGAGTATTACCCATTTATAATGCGGTCCAGTATCTCTTTTAAAAATTTAGCACCAATGAATGCTGTCATTCCATGGTGATCCCTTTTCGGGTTCAGTTCCACAATATCTGCTCCAATTATGTCCCCTTTCATATTCTGGATCATGGATATTACATCTCTGGGTGTAAAACCACCGGGTTCATAATGAGAAACGCCTGGTGCAAACCCAGGGTCAAGACAATCCATATCTATGGACAGATAGACAGGATTACTGAATTCAAAATTCAGACCACTGTTCCATTCTCGCATTGTTATCACCTCTGTTCCGAAACGGTCAGATTGTTCCTTCTGGTGCGGGTTCATAGTACGTATCCCGACCTGAACAAGACGTTCTACTAAATTCTCTTCCATGATACGAGAGAATGGACAAGCGTGAGACTCACGATCTCCATCCAGTTCATCATACAGGTCGGGGTGTGCATCGATCTGCATGATATCAAGTGGTCTCATAATTTTACCATAGGCCCTGATTATGGGTAGTGTTATAGAATGATCTCCACCCAGGGTAACTATACGAGCTCCCTGGGTCAAATATTCATTGAACCTATTCTCAATAATAGAAAATGCATTATTACTGCTATTCATGTCATCGATATTGCCCATATCTAGCCAATCATCGCTTAAGCTAAGGTCATACCCGCTCTCAGTTGATAAATTAGCTGAAGGGCTATTTAAAGCCTTTCTTATTGCTTTTGGTCCTTTGGATGCGCCTTTGAGAAAGGATGAGCGGTCATCAAATGGGATACCAAGCACAATGGTTTTTCCGATATAAACAATTTTTTTGTCGATCTGTTTAATATATTCTTCCATTATATTCTGTTTAGTAGTAGAAACTGCCCACAATTGATAGGATCCATGCAGTGAAAAGCCCAAAATAAACACCTATCACATTACCCATAACGCCCATTAATAATCCCACAGGCGCAAGTGATCTTTGATAAACAGTTGCCACGATCGGTGCACTCACAACTCCACCAATATTTGCCTGACTACTGGTTGCTATCAAGAACATAGGTGCCTTCAGCATTCGTCCTCCCAGAAAAAGAATGGTAGCATGTATCAAGATCCAAATAACTCCAGCTCCTAAAAATAAGGGAGCTTCCGTAATAGCCTTAAGATCTGCCTGTGCACCAATTGTTGCCAGCAAAAGATATAGAAAAAGATTTCCAACGTGTGAAGCTCCTGCATTTTCAAGATCACTAAACCTTGTAAAGGAAAGGCTGATACCAATAGCAGTAACTATTATAATGGTCCAACCAAAACTTGTTAATACTTTTCCAACATCAGGCAACCATATTCCCAATTTTAATGACATGAAACCGCATAACATACCTATGGACACCATGGTGATAAGGTCCATGAACTCCATTGGTCTTTTTCCATTCTGCCCTCTCACCTTCATTTCTTTGTTCAAGGACTCTATGATACTTGTGTCTGCGCCATTCCAACGATCCAATCTCTTCTGATATCCGGACAGGAATATCACCACACCCATCCATCCATATCCTACCACGGTATCCACAATGATCATGATCCCAAATAGGTCTTCTCTGGTTCCAATGGATGCTCCAACCGCCACCATATTCGCACTACCACCGATCCAACTGCCTGACAGTGTTCCCATTCCTTTCCATGCATCCGGCGGTAGCCAATGACCCAGGATAGCAAGTGACACGGCTCCGCCAATGATCACTCCTACCGTACCAAATAGCATTGTCCCAATTGCTTTAGTTCCTAACTTAGATAGTGCAGGTAGATTGGCTGATAATAGTAATAATATAAGTGACGCTGGTAAGAGATATAATTTGATCCAATCGTAGAGTGGTGAAGTTTCAGGTATAATACCTAGTGTGGTAGAGAACATGGGGAAAAAATATACCCAGATCACTGGAGGCATATATTTGAATATGATCTTGAAATTATCAATACTGTGCAGCCAGTAAATAAGACCTATCAGGGATAACAAATAAACGAGAGTTGTCGATGGATCCTGGATGAAACTCAACGGACAAGGTCCTTGAATGTTATACTCAGTGTAATATCGTAGGAAAACAAGAGTATAAGTTTAATATAAGCTACTTGTATCCTTTCAATAAAAAACCCTGTCAGGAACAGGGTTTTTAGAGGTCGGATTATATGTAATTATTGATCAAAATAATCAATGAGACTTCAGGATCTATCGTTGGTGAGCTTCATTGATCTTCAAATCTCTCCCAGCAAAATCCTTTCCATTCAATTCTGAGACAGCTTTTTCTCCATCCTCTTTTTTCTCCATTTCCACAAAACCGAATCCGCGAGATTGTCCAGAGTATCTGTCGCTGATTATTTTCACAGAACTTACTGGTCCAAACTGCTCAAAATGAGCACCAAGCTCTTCTTCAGTGGTCTTAAAATTCAGGTTGCCTACGTATATGTTCACATTTATCTCCTTGGTATTGATTATTGATTTGTAAACTGAAAGATCTAACGAGTGCCATGAAATCTACTTGGT